>NZ_JBQOUX010000064.1:0-44516 GCF_052216785.1 Streptomyces sp. JW3
GCGGTCCAGCTCTCCTGGACCGCGCCGCCGGACGACCGGGAGGTGGTCTCCTACGACATCCAGCAGGGCGGCACGAAGATCCACAGCGTCGGCGGGGACCAGACGGCGGCCGTGGTGACGGGGCTGCGGCCCGGTCACGCCTACGCGTTCACGGTCCGGGCCCGGGACGCGGCCGGCAACGTCTCACCGGCCGGCCCCCCGGTCCGGGTGACCACGCCGGGCAGCGACGACGGGCGGGCCACCGCCCCCACCGGACTGCGCGCGGGCAGCCACCGCGCCGACGGGGCGTACCACATCGACCTCAGCTGGGTGCCGCCGGTCACCGACGGCGTGGTGACCGAGTACCAGATCCAGCTCGACGGGAAGCCGGCCACCTCGCTCGTCTACGGCGGTGAAGCGCCGCGCGAGCGGGCGGAGCACAGCTTCTACGCGGGGCGCGCGGCCGGTGTCACGCACCGGGTGCGGGTGCGGGCGAAACTGCCGGACGGCACCTGGGGCGGGTACTCCGCGCAGCGCACCGTCACCACCGGCGAGGAATGAGTCCGCGGCCGTCACCTGCCCGGCTGCGTCCGGCATGCGGTGCGGGCCCTCGCCCTGTTGGCTGCCGGTGAGACGGCACGGGCCGTTCCTGACTCGGCGGCGCAAGGGATGTGCCGCCGGCCGTGCTGTCGAAAGGGCAGTCCACATGCGCATCTCTCAGCCGCTTCTCCGCTCCGGCCCGATCGTGGCAGCCGCCGCGCTGCCCCTCGCCCTGACCGCCCACCCGGCCGCCGCCGGCCCCGGTATCTCCGTGAGCACCACCGGGTCCACGGTGTCGGTCACCACCGGCGCCTGCGCCCAGCTCAACGGCAGCTGGGGCACGGCCTCCCTGCTGGGCAGCGGCCAGTCCAGCTTCGCCCAGGGCCGCCAGGTGGCGCTGTCGGGCACCAGCGCGAGCCAGACGGCCGCGTGGTCGGGCGTCAGCCCCGGCACCTACACCGTCATCGTCATGTGCTCGAACAACAGCACCGCCGGCACCCAGACCGTGATCGTCTCCCGGTCCGCCTCACCGTCGGCGACGAGCCGGCCGCCGGTCTCCGCGTCGGCCTCGCCGTCCCGGGGCGTCATGGGCGGCGTCGGCGGGGCCGTCAGGGACTACGGCACGGCCACGCTGGTGGCGGGCGGCGCGCTGGTGGGCTCCGGGGTCATCGCGACGGCCTGGTTCCTGCGCCGCCGCTCGAAGCCGTACCGGTTCTGATCACCCGGGTCGCCCGGCCGCCGGGTCCGGCAGTTCCGGCAGTTCCGGGAGGTCGGCCAGCGCCTGCCGCAGCCACCGGGTCCAGAAGGTCTCCAGGTCGATGCCGGCCCGCAGCACCAGATGCCGCAGCCGGTCCTCGGCGCCGTCCCGGCCGGGCGGGAAGTCCCGTCCTTCGATCTCCTCGTACTCGGCCAACTGCGCCTCATGCAGCTCCAGATGACGGCGCAGATCGGCCTCGATCCCCGCGGTGCCGACCACGGCCGCGGCGCGCAGCCGCAGCAGCAGCACGTCCCGCAGCGGCTTGGGGTCCTGGGCGGTCGCGGTCCAGCGGGCCAGCTCGGCGCGGCCGGCGGGCAGCACCTCGTACGCCTTCTTCTGGCCGCGGGCCGGCTGCTCGGCGGGCAGCGCCCGGATCAGTCCGCCGTCCTCCAGCTTTCCCAGCTCACGGTAGATCTGCTGGTGCGTCGCCGACCAGAAGTAGCCGATCGACCGGTCGAACCGGCGGGTCAGTTCCAGTCCCGACGACGGCCTTTCGAGCAGGGCGGTGAGGATCGCGTGCGGGAGTGACATGGGCTCATCCTAGGGACGGCCGCGGCGGCCCCTACAGCGCCGCCGCCAGCTCCGTGCCCCGCTTGACGGCGCGCTTGGCGTCCAGTTCGGCGGCGACTTCGGCGCCGCCGATCAGGTGCGGGCGGCGGCCGGCCGCGACCAGTTCGTCGTAGAGGTCCCGGCGCGGTTCCTGGCCGGTGCACAGGACGACGGTGTCGACCTCCAGGACGGTGCGCTCGCCGCCGACGGTGACGTGCAGTCCGGCGTCGTCGATCCGGTCGTAGCGGGCGCCCGGGATCATGGTGACGCCGCGGTGCTTCAGTTCGGCGCGGTGGATCCAGCCGGTGGTCTTCCCCAGGCCGGCGCCGACCTTGGTGGTGCGGCGCTGGAGCAGGTGGACGGTGCGCGGCGGGGCGGGGCGCTCGGGTGCGGTGAGGCCGCCGGGCGCGCGGTAGCCGGGGTCGACGCCCCAGTGCCGGAAGTACGTCGCCGGGTCCTCGTGGGCCTTGTCGCCGCTGTCGGTGAGGTACGCGGCGACGTCGAAGCCGATGCCGCCGGCGCCGAGGACGGCGACGCGGTCGCCGACGGGGGCGCCGCCGTACAGGACGTCCAGGTAGCCGAGGACGCTCGGGTGGTCGACGCCGGGGAGCTCGGGGACCCGCGGCGTGACGCCGGTGGCGACCACCGTCTCCTCGTAGCCGTCCAGGTCGGCGGCGGTGACGCGGGCGCCGAGGCGGACCTCGACGGCTAGGTCGTCGAGGCGGGTGCGGAAGTAGCGCAGGGTCTCGTCGAACTCCTGCTTGCCGGGGACCCGGCGGGCCACGTTGAGCTGGCCGCCGATCTCGGGCGCGGCGTCGAACAGGGTGACGTGGTGACCGCGTTCGGCCGCCGTCACCGCGCAGGCGAGGCCGGCCGGTCCGGCGCCGACGACGGCGACGCGTTTGCGGGTGCGGGTGGGGGCGAGGACGAGTTCCGTCTCGTGGCAGGCGCGCGGATTGACCAGACAGGAGGTGATCTTCCCGCTGAAGGTGTGGTCGAGACATGCCTGGTTGCAGCCGATGCAGGTGTTGATGGCCTCCGGCCGGCCGGCCGCCGCCTTGGCGACGAAGTCCGGGTCGGCGAGCATCGGGCGGGCCATCGACACCATGTCGGCGCTGCCCTCGGCGAGCAACTCCTCGGCCAGTTCCGGGGTGTTGATGCGGTTGGTGGTGACGAGCGGCACGGACACCTCGCCCATCAGCCGCCGGGTCACCCAGGTGTAGGCGCCGCGCGGCACGGAGGTGGCGATGGTGGGGACCCGGGCCTCGTGCCAGCCGATGCCGGTGTTGATGAGGGTGGCCCCGGCGGCCTCGACGGCCCTGGCGAGGGCGACCACCTCGACGAGCGTGGAGCCGTCCGGGACCAGGTCCAGCATGGAGAGCCGGTAGACGAGGATGAAGTCCGCGCCGACCGCCTCGCGCACCCGGCGCACGATCTCCACCGGGAAGCGCATCCGGTTCTCGTGACTGCCGCCCCAGCGGTCGGTGCGGTGGTTGGTGCGGGCGGCGGTGAACTCGTTGATCAGATAGCCCTCGGAGCCCATGATCTCGACGCCGTCGTAGCCGGCTTCGCGGGCGAGGCGGGCGGTGCGCACGTAGTCGTCGATGGTCCGCTCGACCTCGGCGTCGGTCAGCTCGCGCGGGACGTGGGCGCTGATCGGGGCCTGGAGCGGGCTGGGGGCGACCAGGTCCGGGTGGTAGGCGTACCGGCCGAAGTGCAGGATCTGGAGGGCGATCCGGCCGCCCTCGCGGTGCACGGCGTCGGTGACGACCCGGTGCCTGTCGGCTTCCGCCTCGGTGGTGAGCTTGGCGCCGCCCGGGTACGGGCGGCCCTCGTCGTTGGGGGCGATGCCGCCGGTGACGATCAGGCCCACTCCGCCGCGCGCCCGGGCGGCGTAGAAGGCGGCCATCCGCTCGAAGCCGCGCTCGGCCTCCTCCAGGCCCACGTGCATGGAGCCCATCAGGACCCGGTTGGGCAGCGTGGTGAAGCCCAGGTCCAGCGGGCTCAGCAGATGGGGGTAGCGGCTCATCGGGCCCTCCGTGCGCGGCGGTGACGTGCCTCTGTTGTAGAGGACGCCCACCCCCTTTTGCAACTAGTTGCATAAAGCGGGGTGCGTCGCGTACGGAGGGCCCGGGGCCGTCAGCGGTGGTTCTCGAGCCGGACGTGCAGCTCCCGCTCCTGGTCCCCGGAGGCCGTGCTCAGGTCCCGCACGGTGAACAGGGAGTCCAGGGTGGTGCGGAACCGTTCGATCGCCCAGTAGCCGCCCTGCACGTCGGCGTCGACCGCGGCGTCCAGCCGGGTCGGGCCGCACTCGCCGGGCAGGTCGCCCAAGACGTCGAAGGTGCCGAGCCACACGGTGGGGCGCACCTCGTGGCAGTCCCGGGGGACGTCGTCCGCGCACCGGTCGGACGGGTAGCAGGCGCACAGGGTGTCGAAGACGGTCCGGGCGTCTTCCTTGCTGCATCCGCTCAGTTCCACCGAGACGGATTCCGGGTGGGTTCGCTCGGCGTCCATGGTGGTCGCTCCTCTCGGGCCGTACCCCCCACCCACCAAGAAAAGCACCACCCCGGACGGAGCACTACCGCGCGCCGTCCGGGGTGGGGGCCGCGGCTCAGCCGCGGGTGAGGCGGTACGTCTTGCTGTCGGTCAGCACGCAGAAGCCCGGTGACACGACGATGACCCGCAGGGTGCCGGTGCGGCGGTCGTAGTCGATGCCCTCGGCCTCGAAGGTGCCCGAGCAGGAACTGCGCAACGGGAGCTGTCTGAGGGCGGTGACCTGGCCGGTGACGTCGGCGGTGCCGTTCGGGGCGGCGGAAAGGTCGATCTGCAGGAGCGGCTTGGTGATGCCGAAGAGGGCGCCCTCGGGGTCGTCGGAGGAGCACAGCAGCCGGGTCGCGGTGACGAAGTCGCAGCCCTGGACGTCGCGTACCGGGCGGTCCAGGCGCACGGTGGCGGCCTGCGGGAGGTTCGCGGCGGGCGAGGTGGCGGGGTTGACGCCCGGGGTCGGGAAGACCAGCAGCCGGCTCATGGTGCCCCACTCGCCGGACAGCATCCACTGGCCGTCGGGGGAGATCGCGGCCCAGGAGTTGTTCAGCGCCTCGCCGGAGCCGAGCGCGTGGGTGTACTCCGCCCAGGTCCCGTCGGGCGCCTGCACCCGGTACAGCTTCGCGGCGCCGTCGTCGCGCTGGTACGGCTCGATGTAGTGGCCGTCGTAGGAGGCGTCGGGGTCGCCGACGTGGTTCCAGCCGCGGGTGGACAGGGAGAGCGGGATGGTGCCGATGCCGGTGTAGCGGTTGGGGCTGCCCGCCGGAACCTCGACGGAGGCCAGGCCCTGGCTCTCGGTCAGCGGGTCGGCCCGGTCGGAGCCCACCTCGGTCCAGGTGTCGGCGGCGGCCTGGGAGTCGGCCGCGGCGGGCGGGGCGGCGGCGAGGACGGCGGCAAGGGCGCAGCCGGCGATCCCGGCCAGGACGGCCTGACAACGTTGCCGGACGGCAAGGGGCATGGGTCGGCTCCTCGGTGGGGGACGGAAGGGAGTTCTTCCGGGGGAGGGAAGCGCTCGGCGCACAGTGTGACCCGGCTGGCGGGTCATGTACAGACCAACCTCGGCCCTGCCTCCGCCCCTGCCTCCGCCCCTGCCCCTGCCCGCCCCCTACGAGCAGCCGGAGCTACCCCCGCACCCCCATCACCACATGGGCGTACCACTCCTCCGACACCGCCAGCCGGGCCGTCAGGCCGGCCCGGGTGAGGGCGTCGAGGGCGGCGGGGGCCTGGCGTTCGCTGGTCTCGGCCAGCAGGCAGCCGCCGGGGGCGAGCCAGTCCCCCGCGCCGGCGGCGACCCGGCGCAGTACGTCGAGGCCGTCGGCGCCGCCGTCGAGGGCGAGCGGCGGCTCGTGGTCGCGGGCCTCGGCGGGCAGCAGCGGGACCTCGGCGGTGGGCACGTAGGGCACGTTGGCCGTGAGCAGGTCGACGCGGCCCCGCAGGGTGCCGGGCAGCGCCTCGAACAGGTCCCCGGCGTACACCCGGCCGCCGGCCGCGGCGAGGTTGCGGCGGGCGCAGCGCACCGCGGCCGGGTCGAGGTCGGCGGCGTGCACCTCCGGGGCGTCGAGGGCGGCGGCCAGGGCGGCACCGACCGCGCCCGAGCCGCAGCACAGGTCGACGACGACGGACGCGTCCGGGGCGTGCGCCAGGGCCTGCTCGACGAGGAACTCGGTGCGGCGGCGGGGGACGAACACCCCGGGCCGCACGGCTATCCGCAGGCCGCGGAACTCGGCCCAGCCGACGACGAGTTCCAGGGGCAGGCCGGTGGCCCGGAGGTCCACCAGGGCGGCGATCTCCTCGGGGGTGCGGGCGGCGGCGAGGATCAGCTCCGCCTCGTCCTCGGCGAAGACACAGCCGGCGGCGCGCAGCGCGGCGACGACCCGCTCGGGAGAGGAGGAGGGTGAGGAAGGCGAGGGAGCGGAGGGTGCGGACATGAAGGACGAGAGCCTTTCGGGTACCGAAGGGCGCTCTCGCGGTCACCTGCCGGAGGTGATCCGGCGGTCGAGGGAGGAGAACGCCCGGGCCGACACAGCGGTGATGGGTCCCACCTCCTCGGTCACGGCGGCCGGGACGGTCCACGGCCGTCGGTCACACTACCGCACCGGCACCCGGCAGCAAGTTGTATGATGCAACCAAGTATGTGAGGGAGGTCCCGTGACAGCACCCGACAGGGCCGAGGAGATCATCCACCGCGAGCTGACCGCCTTCGCCCGGCGGGCCCGCGCCTCGGCGGGCCGTATGCACCCCGAACTGTCGCTGGTGTCGTACACCCTGCTCGGGCACCTGGAGGAGCGGGACGGCTGCCGGGCCACCGACCTGGCCGCGCACTACGCGCTGGACAAGTCCACCGTCAGCCGCCAGGTGACCGCGCTGGAACGGGCCGGCCTGGTCGAGCGGCGCCCCGACCCGGCCGACGCCCGGGTCCAGGTGCTGCACCTGACGGAGGCGGGGCGGCGCATCCTGGCCCAGGTCACCGAGAGCCGCCGGGCGGCGTTCCGGGAGCGGCTCGGTGGCTGGCCGCAGGAGGACCTCGTGCGGTTCGCCACCTATCTGGCCCGGTACAACGCCTGAGCATGGCCGTGTACCAACGCCTGGGCACCTCCGAGTACGCCGCCGGAATCCGAGTACGTCGTTGAAACACGTACCGTGGAGATCTCCGACCCACGGTACGCACGCCGCCCTCCCGGGCGGCCCGAAAGGCACCACCGCGATGAACATCACCCGAGGCTTCACCGGACGCCCCCGCGTCGTCCGTCCGGGGCTGCCGCCCGGCCAGTACGACGCGCGCGACGACTGGCCGGTGCTGTCCGCCGAGGTCACACCCGACCTGCCGGCCGCCGACTGGTCCTTCCGGGTCGGCGGGCTGGTCGCCGAGCCCCGCACCTGGACCTGGGAGCAGGCGCACGCGCTGCCCGGGTCGGCGTACGAGGGCGACATCCACTGTGTGACGGGCTGGTCGAAGTTCGGGATGCGCTTCGAGGGCGTGTCCCTGGACTCCTTCCTGGCGGCGGCCGGTCCGCTGCCGGCCGCCACCCACGCCGTGGTCCACGCGCACACCGGCTACACGGCGAACCTCCCGCTGGCCGACCTGACCGGCGGGCGGGCCTGGATCGTCTGGTCGTCGGACGGCCGGCCGCTCGACCCCGAGCACGGCGGCCCGGCCCGGCTCGTGGTGCCGCACCTGTACTTCTGGAAGAGCGTGAAGTGGGTGGCCGGCCTGGAACTGCTCGACCACGACCAGCCGGGCTTCTGGGAGGGCAACGGCTACCACCCGCGCGGCAACCCGTGGGAGGAACAGAGGTACTCCGGTGACTGAGACGACGGCGGCCGCGCTGCCGCGCACCCGGTTCGCCGTGCCCGGGCGGATCGCCGTGGACGAGCGGGTGGCGGCCCGCTGGCAGACCGCGACGCTCACCGGGATCCGCCGTGAGACGCCGCGCGCGGCGACCTTCCGGTTCGCGGTGCCGGGCTGGGCCGGTCATCTGCCCGGCCAGCACCTGCTGCTGCGGCTCACCGCCGCGGACGGCTACACCGCCCAGCGCCACTACTCCCTGGCGTCCGCGCCGGACGGCTCGGGGCACATCGAGCTGACCCTGGACCGGGTCGCCGACGGCGAGGTCTCCGGCTGGTTCCACACGGTGGCCCGGCCCGGTGACCGGGTCGAGGTGCGCGGTCCGCTGAGCGGGTTCTTCGCCTGGCCGGGCGACCGGCCCGCGCTGCTGGTCGGCGCCGGTTCCGGCGTCGTACCGCTGATGTCGATGGTGCGGCACCACCGGGCCCGGGACCTGTCGGTGCCGCTGCGGCTCGTGGTGTCCGCGCGCGGCCCCGAGGACCTGCTGTACGCACGGGAGTACGGCGCGGAGACGACGCGGGTGTTCACCCGGTCCGCGCCGGCCGGGACGCCGGTCGGCCGGCTGACGGCCGCCCATCTGGCACCGCTGCTGGCCGAACGCCCGGCCGGCGGCTGGGAGGCGTACGTGTGCGGGTCCAACTCCTTCGCCGAGCACGCGTCGCGGCTGCTGGCGGCGGCGGGACAGCCGGTCGACCGGATCCGCATCGAGCGGTTCGGGTAGCGGCCGGGCCGCCGGGGCCGGGGCCGCACCCGCGTACCCGGTCCGCTGCCCACGGCCCCTCCCACGTACCCGGTCCGCCGCCCACGGCCCCCCTCCCCCGTACCGGGTCCGCTGCCCACGCCCCCCTGCCGCCTACCCGGTCCGCTGCCCACGGCCCCTCCCACGTACCCGGTCCGCCGCCCACGGCCCCCCTCTCGCGTCTCCGGTCCGCCGCCCGCGCCCCCCTGCCGCCTACCCGGTCCGCTGCCCACGGCCCCTCCCACGTACCCGGTCCGCCGCCCACGGCCCCCCTCTCACGTCTCCGGTCCGCCGCCCACGCCCCCCTCCCGCGTTTTCCGTCCCCCGCCCTGGGCACCTGAGCGGCGCCGGGGTGGCGCGGAAGCGGCCGGACGGGGTACCAGAACCGTGCGGGTACTCGTGCGCGTGGCCGACGCGGAGGGACCGGCGGCCCGGGAAGCCGTGCGGCCGGCCCCTCCGGCCCTCCGGCCGCGGTGACGGCGAGGAGGACGAGATGCGAACCCGGGTGCGCGGCTGGCGCTGGCGGCGCAATCCGCTGCGGCGCCGGTCGGACGTGATCGAGGCGTGGACGGTACTGGTGGTGGCGGTGCTGCTGCTGGTGGGCGCCCCGGCGGTGGGGGCGGCCGTGGCCTGGTGGGCGCACGGCCAGGCGCGGGCGGTCGCCGCCGAGCAGCGGGCCGAGCGCCGCCAGGTCCGCGCCGAGGTGATCGGCGCGACCCCCGAGACACTGCCGTCGGTGCAGGCCGGCGGACAGCACTCCTACCGGGCGACGGTGCGCTGGTCCGAGCCGGGCGAGGCGCCCCGGACCACCGCGGCCCGGCTGCCGGCCCGGACCCGGCACGGCGAGACCGTCGACGTGTGGCTGGACGCGCGGGGCCGGAGCGTGCCCCCGCCGGCCGACGCCGCCACGGTCTGGCGGCACGCGGTCACCATGGGCGTGTGCGCCACGGCGGGCTCGGCGGCCACCGTCCTGCTCGGGCACTGCGCGGTGCGCCGCGTCGCCCTGCGGCGCCGGATGACGGAGTGGGACCGCGCCTGGGCCCGGACCGAACCACAGTGGTCGCACCGCGACGCCTGATCCGATCACCTTCCGCGACCCAGCTCGCCCACCGGGACCTTCCCGCTGTCCCGTTAACCGCCTGACCTGTGGGGACGCGTCGCCCCGAGCGCGGGCACCGACACCGTCCCCCGGTGAGTTGCGACCAGGATCTGGCGAGTCCTCCGATCACTCACGTACGGTGTGATCATCCGGACGGTCCGGCGCCGTCCCTCTCCCAAAGGCGGTTCTCGATGGCCCTGTTCGACCTTCCGCTCGACGAACTCCGCGACCACCGCAGTACGTCGCCCGAGCCGGAGGACTTCGACGCGTTCTGGAGCAAGACGCTCCAGGAGTCCCGCGAACACGACCTGGACGCCTGCTTCGAGCCGGTCGACACGGGGCTGACCGCGGTACGGACGTACGACGTGACGTTCGCCGGGTTCGGCGGCCACCCGGTGAAGGGCTGGCTGAACCTGCCGGCCGAAGCCGACGGGCCGCTGCCGCTGGTCGTCGAGTACATAGGCTACGGCGGCGGGCGCGGCCTGCCGCACGAGCACCTGCTGTGGGCCGCCACCGGCCGGGCGCACTTCGTGATGGACACCCGGGGCCAGGGCAGCGGCTGGGGCGGCGGGGGCGCCACGGCCGACCCGGTCGGCGGCGCGCCCGCCTACCCGGGGTTCATGACCCGGGGCATCGACGCGCCGGAGAACTACTACTACCGCCGGGTCTTCACGGACGCGGTGCGCGCGGTCGAGGCGGCCCGCTCGCACCCGCTGACCGACGCCGCGCGCACCGTCGTGCTCGGCGGCAGCCAGGGCGGCGGCATCACCCTCGCGGTCGGCGGACTGGTGCCGGACCTGACGGCGGTCGCGCCCGACGTGCCGTTCCTGTGCGACTTCCCGCGCGCGACCACGATCACCGACCGGCACCCCTACCGGGAGATCGGCCTGTACCTGAAGACGCACCGGGGCCGGGCCCAGGACGTGCAGCGCACGCTGTCCTACTTCGACGGGGTGCACTTCGCGGCCCGCGGCCGGGCCCCCGCGCTGTTCTCGGCGGCCCTGGAGGACCTGACCTGCCCGCCCTCGACGGTGTTCGCGGCGTTCAACGCCTGGGCGCACCAGGACAAGGACATCGAGGTGTACGAGTTCAACGACCACGAGGGCGGCGGGCCGTTCCAGCAGGCCGCCAAGGTGCGCTGGCTCAGCGGCCGGATCTGACGGGCGTCAGGGTCTGCGGGCGGTGACCAGGCGGGCGCGCGGCGCGCCGTCGGGCCGCCGCCCGAGGCCGGGCAGCGGGTGCAGGTCGACCAGGAAACCGGCCCGCGTCAGCTCCCGGCGCACGTCGCCGAGCCGGAAGGTCCGGTAGTACATGACGAACGGCGGCCGCCACACCGCGTTGCGCACCCGCATCGCGGTGTCGAAGCCGAGCAGCGCCCAGTAGGCCCGGGAGCCGGGGCGCGGCGGCGCGCCGAGCGGGAAGGCGAACCGGCCGCCCGGCCGCAGCGCGGCGTACACCTGGGCGAAGAGTCCCGGCAGTTCGCGGGGCAGGAAGTGCCCGAACGCGCCGAAGCTCACTACTAGGTCGAACGCCTCGGTGAAGGGCAGCGCGCGGGCGTCGGCGCGGACCCAGGAGCGGGCCGGTCCGGCGGGGCGGGCGGGCCGCCGGGCAACCTCCAGCATGCCCGCGCTGAAGTCGACTCCCGTGACACTCGTCCGGCACACCCGGGCCAGCACGTCCAGGCCCGCGCCGGTGCCGCAGCACAGGTCCAGGCCGGCCTCGAACGGGCCGAGCGGCAGCAGCGCGGAGGTCACGGCGTCCAGCACCGGTCGCGGGGTGCGGTACGGGGTGTGGTCGAACTTCGGGGCCAGCAGGTCGTAGCCGTGCTCGACCGACGACAGTGCCTGGACGGCGAGTTCGCGCAGGGTGGGAGCCTCGGGGCGGGACATCGGGTCAGCGTAGCGGTAGCGGGGGCGGCCGGACCGGTCGCCGACTGTGGTACGGTGTGGGCAGCACACGTGCACGTCCCGTTCTTGGGACGCCGGTGCGGTTCTTCTCCTGGTTCACCGAGCCGCCCGTCCGATCCGGTCGGAGCGTCGGTCTTCCTCACACCACCCCGCGAGCGGGTTCTCCCGCCGTCGCCGAGGTGCTGTTTCCCCGCCGTCCGCAGGCACGTCTCACGGCCTGCCCGCACGGCCGCTCTCCCCCTTCCCCACGCGTCTCGTTCGCTCGCCGTCCTCGAAAGGACCCTCCCTCATGACCACCACACTCGAACACCCTCCCGTCCGGCAGGCCGCGGCCGAGACCGTCGGCGGCGTCCTCGACCTCGACGCGGGCGGCAAGGGCCACCTGCGCGCCGCCGGTCTGCTGCCCACGTCCGCGGACACCCAGCTGTCCGCCGCGCTGGTCCGCCGGCACGGCCTGCGCAAGGGCGATCTCGTCGAAGGCGTCCGCGGCGAGAGGCGCACCCTGACCGACGTGGTCCGGGTCAACGGCCGCGCCCCCGAGCGGCCCGGCGCGCGGCGCCGCTTCGGCGACCTGACGCCGCTCCACCCGCACCGGCGGCTGCGCCTGGAACACCCGGCGGCGGGCCTCGCCGGACGCGTCGTCGACCTGCTCGCCCCGGTCGGCAAGGGCCAGCGCGGCCTCCTGGTGGCCCCGCCGAAGACCGGCAAGACGGTGCTGCTCCAGCAGCTCGCGGCCGCCGTGACCGGCAACCACCCCGACGTCCGGCTGATGGTCCTACTGCTGGACGAGCGGCCCGAGGAGGTCACCGACATGCGGCGCTCGGTGCGCGGCGAGGTGTACGCCTCCACCTTCGACCGGACGCCGGGGCAGCACATCGCGCTGGCCGACCTGGTCATCGAACGGGCCAAGCGGCTGGTCGAGGCCGGTGAGGACGTGGTCGTCCTGCTCGACTCGCTGACCCGGCTGTGCCGGGCGCACAACAACGCCGCCGGTCCCGGCGGCCGCACCCTCAGCGGCGGAGTCGACGCGGGCTCGCTGACCGGCCCGAAGCGGTTCTTCGGCGCCGCCCGGCAGACCGAGGAGGGCGGCTCGCTCACCATCCTCGCCACCGCGCTGGTGGAGACCGGCTCCCGGGCCGACGAGTTCTTCTTCGAGGAGCTCAAGGGCACCGGCAACATGGAACTGCGGCTGAGCCGCGAGCCCGCCTCCCACCGCCTCTTCCCGGCCGTGGACGTCGACGCCTGTGGCACCCGGCGCGAGGAACTGCTGCTGACCCCGGCCGAGTTGACGGCCGTGACCGGACTGCGGCGGGCGCTGCGCAGCCGGGACGGGCGCGGTGGCCTGGCAACGCTCCTGGAGCGCCTGCGCGAGACGCCGGACAACGCCACGTTCCTGCGCCGCATCCAGCCGACGCTGCCGACCGGCTGACGGACCGTCGCCGGCCCGGCGTGCGGCATCCGGGTGCCGGTCCCCGCCACTCGGCCCTCACGATGTGGCGCCGGACGCCCACATTCCTACGTTTGCGGTATGACTATCGGATTCTCTTCCCGGTTGGTTCTGTCCGGCTGCGCACTGTGCGCGACGGGGCTGCTGGCCCTGGCGCCCGCCGCGGCGGCGGTCCGCACCAGGCCACCGGACCCCGGCCCGTATCCCGGAGCGCGCGCGGCGGCCCCGGAACCGGCCCTGCTGTACCGCGCCGGCACCCAGGTCCGGCCGCGTCCCGGGGCGCCGGAACTCCCCGAGGTGTCCGCGCTGTCCTGGGTGGTGGCCGACGCCGGCAGCGGCGCGGTGCTGGCCGCGCACGACGCGCACCGCGCGCTGCCGCCCGCCAGCACCCTCAAGACGCTGTTCGCCCTCACCATGCTGCCGGTGCTGCCCGGCGGCATCCGGCACGAGGTGCGGCCCGGGGAACTGGCCGAGGTCGGTCCGGGCAGCAGTCTGGTCGGAGTCGCCGAGGGCCGCACCTACCGGGTCGCCGACCTGTGGAACGGGGTGTTCCTCAACTCCGGCAACGACGCCGTGCACGTGCTGGCCGCGCTCGGCGGCGGCTGGCGCGAGGCGAGTGCCCGGATGCAGGCCAAGGCCCGCGCGCTGGGCGCCCGCGACACCCACGTGCGCTCGCCCGACGGCTATGACGCACCGGGCCAGGTGTCGTCCGCCTTCGACCTGGCGGTGTTCGGCCGGGCCGGGCTGCGCAACCCGGAGTTCGCCCGGTACTGCGCCCGGGCCGCGGCGCTGTTCCCGGGCGGCGACGGGGACACGTACCCGATCGAGAACACCAACCGGCTGCTGACCGGCGCGGACGGGGTCGCCGCCTACCCGGGTCTGGTCGGTGTCAAGAACGGTTACACCAGCGGCGCCGGGCACACCCTGGTGGCCGCCGCCCGGCACGGCGGGCGGACCCTGGTGGTGACGGTGCTGAACCCTCAGGACGGCGGCGCCTTCACGGTGTACGAGGAGGCCCGCGCGCTGCTGGACTGGGGGTTCGCGTCGGCCGGCCGGGTCGATCCGGTCGGCTCGCTGGACGCGCCCCGCGCGCGGTCCCGGCCGGGTCCTGCCGCGTCGGCCGAACCGGTCGCGGCGGCGACGCCGGCCGAGGACGGGCCGGGCTGGGCGGAGACCTGGGCGATCACCGGCGCGGCCGGGCTGGGCGGCGGGGCCGTGCTGCTCGCGCTGCGGCGGGTGGCGGGCCGGTCCGCCGAGGAGTGACCGGCCGGCAGCGCCAGCAGCAGGCCGAGGGTGATCCAGACGTAGGCGTTGCCGCCGAGGAAACCGTCCAGGCCCGAGGCGTCGTCGGTCCACAGCCACACCACGCTGGTGCACAGCACCGCGTACAGGGCGCCCGCGACGCGCGGGTGCCCGGTGCGCAGCAGGACCGCGAGGGACGGCAGCAGCCACACCAGGTGGTGCACCCAGGTGACCGGGCTGACCAGGCAGGCGGCCAGGCCGGTCAGGGCGAAGGCGGCCGGCCAGTCCCCCAGGGCGAGGGCCCGCCGGGTCCGCCGGGCCCACACCGCGAGCACCAGCAGCACCGCCGCCGCCCACACCGCCCGGTCCGGTTCGCCCAGTCTGGCCAGCACTCCTTGGAGGGACTGGTTGGAGACATAGGCGAGGCGGCCGACGCGGCTGGTGTCCCACAGCGCCTCGGTCCAGTAGAAGCGCGAGGCGTCCGGCACCGCCCAGGCGGCCAGCGCGGTCGCCCCGGCGGCCACCGCCGTCGCGGTCCCGGCCGCCCGCCACCGCCGGGCGAGCAGCAGCGGGCCGATGAAGAGAATGGGCGTGAGCTTGACGGCCGCGGCCAGCCCGATGCCGACGCCCGCCCACCGGCCGCGCCCGGTGGCCAGCAGCCGTGCGTCGACGAGCACCAGGGCCAGCAGGACCAGGTTGACCTGGCCGAAGCTGACGGTGTCGCGCAGCGGTTCGAACAGGGCCAGCAGACAGCCGGTCAGCGCCCAGCCGTAGACGCCCGGACGCCACCGGGCGCCCGCCGCCAGGACCCGCAGGACCACCGTGAGGGCGATCAGGTCCAGCAGCAGGCAGACCGCGACGGCGGCGGGCAGGCCGAGCAGCGCCATCGGCAGCATGGCGAGGGCCGCGAACGGCGGGTAGGTGAATCCGTACGCCGTGCCGGGCACCCGGTAGTCGTAGATCCGGCCGCCGTGGTGGATCCAGCTGTCGACGGTGCCGTGGTAGACGCGCAGGTCGAACCAGTCGCGCAACAGGGGCACGGTGGCGGTGAAGGCGGTCACGGCGGTGGCCAGGGCCAGGATCAGGAGCAGCCGGCCCCGGTCGGTGGACGGCCGCCTCATGCGACCGGGTCCAGCGCCGGCGCCGGGCGGGCCTGCTGGGACTGGTGGGCCTGCCACAGCACGATCGCGGCGAGCGCGCCGCCGCAGACCGCCAGGGCCAGCTGTCCGGTGTCCGCCGGGCCGCCGCCGGGCAGCGTGGCGAGGGCCAGCACACCGGTCACGGCCGCCGCGCGGTGGCGTACGGCGGTGGGCGCGGCGGCGGCGATCAGGTAGAGGCCCCACAGGGCGTACCAGGGGCGGATCGCCGGGCCGAGGGCGGCGACGGCGGCGAGGCTGAGGCCGACGGCGTACACCGGCCGGTGCCGCAGCCGTACCCAGACCAGAAGGACGGCGCCGGCGGCGCAGGCCAGGCCCAGGGCGTGCCAGGCGGGAACGGCCAGGTGGGCGAGGCCGCTGCCGAGGCGCTCCAGCAGGGTGCGGGTGGCGCTGCCCAGGAGGCTGGTCAGGGCCCAGTTGCCGGTCGAGACGGGAGTGTCGAGGGCGGCCGCCCAGCCGTATCCGGTGCCGGTGACGGCGGTGGCGGCGACGGTGGTGACCACGGCCGTGAGGGTGGTGGTCAGCAGGGCCCGGACCGGGCGGTGTCCGGCCCGGATCTGGAGCACGACGACGGCGCCGAGGCCGACCGCGGCGGGCGCCTTGACCAGGGCGGCGAGGGTGACCAGCGCGGCCCCGGCGGCCGGCCACCGGCCCAGCGCGGCGACCAGTCCGGCGCCGAGCAGCCCGAGCATCACGGCGTCGTTGTGAGCGCCGGCCACCAGGTGCAGCAGGACCAGCGGGTTGAGCGCGCCGAGCCACAGCGCGGCGGCCGGGTCGGCGCCGCTGTGCCGGGCGAGGCGGGCCAGCGCGAGCGCCATCACCGCGACCCCGGCCAGCGCGACCAGCCGCATGCCGACCACGCCCGCCGGGAGTTCGCCGCGGGTCAGTCCGGACAGCACGGCCGAGACGCCGATGAACACCGGGCCGTACGGGGCGCCGGTGTGCTGCCACAGGGGTGCCACCTCGTCGGCCAGTGGCCCGCCGAGCCGGGCCGGGCCGTGGGTGTACACGTCGATGCCGGCGTCGGCCATGGCGCCCTGCGCGAGATAGCTGTAGACGTCCCGGCTGAACAGCGGCGGGGCGAGCAGCAGCGGCGCCGACCAGAGCGCCAGGGTCAGCAGCAGGGCGCGCGCGGCCGGCGGTTCGGGGCCGCGCACCAGGCGGCCGAGCAGCGCCCAGGCCGCGAGCAGCAGGACGATGCCGAAGTAGACGGCGACCAGGCCGAGGGCGGCGCGGCCGGCGGCGGGAGCGAGCAGTTCGCGCACGGGCAGGGCACCGGCCGTCTCACCGCCCGCCGCGAGGGCGGCGGTGCCGGCCAGGCCGAGCAGCCGGCAGCGGCGGAGGTCGACGGAGCGGACGACGGGCAGCACGCGGGCAGCATGTCGGCGCCGGGTGGCCGGGAGTCGACCTGCCGCCCTCCGCCCGGGGGACCTCGGGTGACCGCCGTGTGATCCCGGCGCCGCCGGTGGTGGTGTCAGCCCCACCCCCGGCCGGGGGTGCGCACCGTGCGGGTCCGGGGGCCAACATCATTCTGCTGCCGGGGCATCGTTCACATACTGAAGCACATGGCCAATCCAACGGTGCTCGCCGATCAGACGTCCATACGCGCATCCCGCGGGGAGCGGGAAAGGGGCAGCGATTTCTCCGAACTCTCCCGCCGGATCACCGAGGCGGGACTGCTGCGCCGCCGCCCGCTGTATTACTCGATGCGTTTCGGCGCGGTGGGAATCGCGCTGGCGGGGGGCGTGGCGGCGTTCGTCGCGCTGGGCGACAGCTGGGGCCAGCTGTTCGTGGCCGGGGCGCTGGCGGTCGTCTTCGGCCAGCTCGCCCTGGCCGCCCACGACCTCGCCCACCGGCAGGTGTTCTCCCGGCGGCGCCCCAGCGAGGCCGGCGGTCTGCTGACGGCGAATCTGCTGCTCGGCATGAGTTACGGCTGGTGGATGAACAAGCACACGCGTCATCACGCCAATCCGAATCACGAGGAGAAGGACCCGGACGTCTCGCCGGACATTCTGGTGTGGTCGCGGCGGCAGGCGCGCGCGGCCGTGGGAATCGCACGGTTCGTCGGAAAGCACCAGGCGGCGCTTTTCTTCCCGCTGCTGACGCTCGAAGGCCTCAACCTGAGTTTCAACAGTTTCAAGGCGCTGCGCGGCCCGTCCATGAAGCGGCCGGTGCTGGAGGGCGCGCTGCTGGCCGGGCACTTCGCGGTGTACTTCGGCGGGCTGTTCACGGTCCTCTCCCCCGGCAAGGCACTCGTCTTCGTCGCCGTTCACCAGGGGCTGTTCGGGATCTACCTGGGCTCGGTGTTCGCGCCCAACCACAAGGGCATGCCGATGATCGAGGCGGGCACCCAACTGGACTTCCTGCGCCGCCAGGTGCTCACCTCCCGCAATGTGCGGGGCGGCGCGTTCATCGACGCGCTCATGGGCGGCCTCAACTACCAGATCGAGCACCACCTCTTCCCCAGCATGCCCACCCCCGCGCTGGCCCGGGCCCAGCGGATCACCGAGCGGTACTGCGCCGAACTGGGCGTCCCCTACCACCAGACGGGCCTGCTCGCCTCGCACCGGGAGGCGCTGCGGCACATGCGCGGCGTCGGGGAGCCACTGCGCGCCGCCCGGTGAGAACGGGGCGGGGGCGGGGACGGGGCGTGGACGGGCACGGGTCAGCCCCAGAGGGCCTCGCCCAGAGCCACCCCCGCGAACGCCGCGCCGACGCCGGCCGCCACGCTGAGCAGCACATTGCCGGCGGCGGACCGGCCGGCGCCGGTCCCGGCCAGCCGCAGCGTGTCGTACGAGAAGGTCGAGTACGTGGTCAGGGCGCCGCACAGGCCGGTGCCGAGCAGCAGTTGGAGGCGGGAGCCGGCGGCGCCCGCGACCGCCGCGCCGGTGAGCAGGCCGAGGATCAGCGAGCCGGCCACGTTGACCAGCAGGATGCCCCAGGGGAAGGCCGAGCCGCAGCGGGCGCGGACCGCGCGGTCGGTGAGGTAGCGGACCGGGGCGCCGATCATGGCGCCCACGACGACGAGCAGCCAGTTCACGAGAACCGCCCGCCCGTCAGGACCCGGCGGGTGCCGGCGGCGGCCAGCCACACCGCGGTGAGCGCGGCGAGCGGGGTGGCGGCCAGGTAGGCCAGGCCGGTGGTCAGGTGCCCGGTCGCGGTCAGCCGCTCGAAGTCGACGGCGAACGTCGAGAAGGTGGTGAAGCCGCCTAGCACCCCGGTGCCGAAGAAGGGGCGCAGCAGGCGGTGCACCGGCCATACGTCGGTGAGCGTCATGAACGCGCCGATCACGGCGCAGCCGGCCACGTTGACCCAGAAGACGGTCCAGGGGAAACCGCCGGGCCCGGTGGGCCAGCACAGGGTGGCCGCGTAGCGGGCGGCGGCGCCGGTCCCGCCGCCCAGTGCCACGGCGGCGACGACGGGTGCCTGGCTCCAGGCCGGGGGCGGCTCGGCGGGTCGGTCGGTGGTCATGGGGTGGTGCGGCTCCTACTCGCCGGCATGCGATGCCTTCGTGCGCAAGGCCTTCGTGCGCAAGGCCTTCGTGCAAGCAGGGACCGTTGGCGGCGGCTGTGCCGCGGTTCGGGTACGGCGGGCCCCTCCGCCGCGCCGCGCGGGCGGGCGCGGCCGGTTGCCCAGCCTAACCCCGGGCCGTCGCTACCAGCCCTTTTCGAACATGCGGGCGACTTCGGCGACGCGGACCTCGTCGCGCCGGTAGTAGGTCCGTCCCCGCACCCTGCTGGTGCGCAGCAGGCCGACGGCGGTGAGCAGGCCGAGGTGGGTCTCGGCGACCCGGCGGGGAACGCCGAGCCGGGCGGCGACGGCGGCCGCGTCCGCACCGTGCGCCGCGGGGTCGGCGGGTGCGCGGGGCGGCGGGAAGTGCGCGGCCGGGTCCTTCAGCCACTCCAGGATGTCCAGGCGCGTGCCGTCGACGGGACGCCTCAGCATCGTGTCCCTCCCTCCACCGGGGGCGGCCTTGCCGTCGCTCCCCACTGTCCCGCAGCCGCGGTCCCGTTGTCCGGCGATGCGCGACTCCGGGCGGGCGGGGCCGACGAGTGGGGGCCGGAGCGGGACTACCATGCGGATATGGCAGCGAAGACCGCCGGCGTGCGGCTGGAGGACCGGTGGCGGGAGATCCTCTCGCTGCACGCGCGCACGTTCTGCGAGATCGACCGGGTGCTGCACCCGTACGGGCTCGGCGCCAGCGACTTCGAGGTGCTCGACCTGCTCGCCGCCGCCGCGCCCGAGGAGCGGAACCACTGCCGGGTGCAGAACCTGGCCGGCCGGGTCCATCTCAGCCAGAGCGCGCTGTCCCGGCTGATCGCCCGCCTGGAGCGGGACGGCCTGGTGCAGCGCACCGTCTGTCTGGAGGACCGGCGCGGCGTGTGGGTGGCGCTCACCCCCAGGGGCCGCGACCTGCACACCGAGACACTGCCGTTGCAGCGGGCCGTGCTGGCCCGGCTGCTCGGCGAGGACGGCGCGGACCGCGAGGACGGCTAGGACGGCTGGTCAGGGCCTGGCCAGCAGCGTCCGGACGCCGTCCGAGGTGAGGGTGAGCCGGTGTTGGGAGCCGGCGTCGATGGACAGCGACAGGTCGTCGGCCGGCCACTGCGCGGCGAGCGCGCCGAGCGGCACCAGGCGGTAGCGGGAGACGAACGGCAGCAGGTCGGCCATCTCCAGTTCCGAGGTGAAGACGGGCACCACCTGCCCGCCGCCCGACTGTTCCAGCACCGGCAGCGCCAGTGAGGACGCGCTCGCGGCGTCGTCGTCGCCCGCGTCGTCCGGCACCGGCACCAGCACCTCGCTGTCCGCCAGCGTGTCGAGCGCCACCGTGTCCGCGGTGTTCTCGGTGAGGGTGTCCAGCGCCCGCTGCGCGGGGGTGGCGGTGTTGTCGTTCGCAGGTGTCTCCATGGCAGTTCCCTGGTAGCGGCGGTCGTGCCGCCCGCTCTCGCGATGACTCGCGATGATCGGCACGGGCGCGGTCCCGCCTCGCGTACCCGGTGCCGGGCGCGGCAATCCTGCCCGGCCGACGCGGCGGGCGCGGCGGCCGGGACCGGCTCGCCGAGGGCGGCACCGGGGGTTGACCCGGGGCCGGGTCCACGGTGTGATGTTACCGGTAACATCACACCGTCCCGAGCGGCGTCCCGCTCCCTCGAAGGGAACTCCCGTATGCCCGCCCTGACGACGACGTCCGACGGATTCCTGCTGAACGGCGAGCCGTTCCGCATCATCTCCGGCGCGCTGCACTACTTCCGGGTCCACCCCGGACAGTGGGCCGACCGGCTGCGCAAGGCCCGGCTGATGGGGCTCAACACGGTGGAGACGTACGTCCCGTGGAACCTCCACCAGCCGGACCCCGAGGGCCCGCTCGACCTCGACGGCATCCTCGACCTGCCGCGCTTTCTGCGGCTGGCCGGCGCGGCGGGGCTGCGGGTGCTGCTGCGGCCCGGCCCGTACATCTGCGCCGAGTGGGACGGCGGCGGGCTGCCCGGGTGGCTCACCGCCGACCGGGACATCAGGCTGCGCAGCAGCGACCCCCGGTTCACCGGCGCCGTGGACCGCTATCTCGACCTGCTGCTGCCCCCGCTGCTGCCGCACCTCGCCGCCGCCGGCGGGCCGGTGATCGCCGTCCAGGTGGAGAACGAGTACGGGGCGTACGGCGACGACACCGCGTATCTGAAGCACCTCGCCGAGGGGCTGCGGGCGCGCGGTGTCGAGGAGTTGCTGTTCACCTGCGACCAGGCCGACCCGGCGCAGCTGGCCGCCGGGAGCCTGCCGGGTGTCCTCGCCACCGGCACCTTCGGCAGCCGGATCGAGCAGTCGCTCGGCAAGCTCCGCGCCCACCAAAGCCAGGGCCCGCTGATGTGCACCGAGTTCTGGATCGGCTGGTTCGACCACTGGGGCGGGCCGCACCACGTGCGGGACACCGCCGACGCCGCCGCCGACCTGGACCGGCTGCTGTCGGCGGGGGCGTCGGTGAACCTGTACATGTTCCACGGCGGCACCAACTTCGGCCGCACCAACGGCGCCAACCACCACCACGCCTACGCCCCCACCGTCACGTCCTACGACTACGACGCCCCGCTCACCGAGTCGGGCGACCCCGGGCCGAAATACCACGCCTTTCGCGAAGTCATCGCCCGGCACGCCCCGGTGCCGGACGAGCCGGTCCCGGCCCCGAGCCGCAAACTTCCGCCGACTGGCGTCGAGTTGGACCGGCGGGCGCCGCTGCTGCCGTACGCGCCGGCCTCGTACTCGGCGGCCCACGGCGACGACCCGCTGCCGGCGCACGAGCTGGGGCAGGCGTCCGGTCTGGTGCTGTACCGCAGCACCGTGCCGACCGCCGGTGCCGGACTGCTCAGCTTCTCCGGCGGGATCGGCGACCGGGCCCAGGTCTTCGTCGACGGCGCCCCGGCGGGCGTACTGGAACGCGAGCGGAACGAGGAGACGCTGGCGGTGCGCGTCCCCCGCCCCGGCGCGGTGCTGGACGTCCTGGTCGAGGACCTGGGCGGGGTCAACTACGGGCCGCACATCGGCGATCCCAAGGGCCTGCTCGGCCCGGTCTCCCTCGACGGGAGGGCGCTGCGCGGCTGGGAGTGCCGTCCGGTGCCGGCGGGCGTCCCGGACCCGGCGGTGTTCACCCCCGCACCGGCGGGTTCCACCGCCGTACCGGCGTACCACCGGGGCACGTTCGAGGTGGCGGAACCCGCCGACACCTTCCTGTCGCTGCCCGGCTGGACCAAGGGGCAGGCGTGGGTCAACGGCTTCGCGCTCGGCCGCTACTGGAACCGGGGCCCGCAGCACACGTTGTACGTCCCCGCGCCGGTGCTGCGGCCGGGCGGCAACGATCTGGTGGTGCTGGAACTGCACGGCACCGTCGCCGCCCGGGCCCGCTTCACCGACGCCCCCGACCTGGGGCCGGTCCAGGTCTGACCGGCCTATGCTGGGCCTCTGCCGGGCGGGGCGGGTCCGCCGTACCCGCCCCCATCCCGTGCGGAGGAACGGAGCGGACATGAGCCCCAGCGCGCCCCAGGGCCCCGCGCGGCGCAGCCGACGGGGCTTCGCCGGAGCGCGGCCCGTGATGGACGACGTGGCGCGGCGGGCCGGTGTCTCCAAGCAGACGGTGTCCCGGGTGCTCAACGAGCATCCCGCCGTCCGCCCGGAGACCCGGGAGGCGGTCCGGGAGGCCATGCGGGAGCTCGGCTACCGCCCCAGCCGCAGCGCGCGGTCGCTGGCCAGCGGGCGGACCCGGATGCTCGGCGTCATCTCGTTCGACGCCGCGCGCTACGGGCCGGCCGCGATCCTGGCCGCCGTCGACACGGCCGGGCAGAAGGCCGGTTACCTGGTCAGCTCCATCGCCCTGGACACCGCCGACCGGGACACGGTGGTGGCGGCGGTGGACCGGCTGTCGGCCGAGGGCGCGGACGGGGTGATCGCCATCGCGCCGCAGCGCTGGGTGGGCCCGGCACTGGCGGCGACCGGTCTGGCCGCGCCCCTGGTGGTGCTGGACGACACCCCGGCCGTGGTCGGTGATTCCGGCAGCGGGGCCCGCGAGGCCACCGGGCACCTGCTGTCCCTGGGCCACCGCACCGTCCACCACATCGCGGGACCGGCCGGCTGGACCTCCGCCGAGCTGCGGCTGGCCGCCTGGCGGGCGGCCCTGGCGGCGGCCGGGGCCGAGGTGCCGCAACCGCTGGTCGGCGACTGGAGCGCGGACGCCGGGTACGAACTGGGCCGGCGGCTGGCGCGGCGGACGGCGCTGACGGCCGTGTTCGTCTCCAACGACCAGATGGCGCTGGGTGTCCTGCACGCGCTGCACGAGGCCGGGCGGCCGGTCCCCGGCGAGGTCAGCGTGGTCGGCTACGACGACATCCCGGAGGCGGCGCACTTCCTGCCGCCGCTGACCACGGTGCGCACCGACTTCGCGGAGATCGGCACCCGGGCGCTGCGACTGCTCCTCGACCGGATCGACGGCGCCGAGCCGCCGCCGTCGGACGCCCGGGTCCCGGCCGAGCTGGTGGTCCGGCGCAGCAGCGGGCCGCCGCCGGTCACGTAGCGCGCGCCGCCCGGCGGCTGTTGCGGCCCGGCCGCCGGGGTGTTTCGCTGACGCTTGAAGATCACTTGAGCGGAGGCATCGCCATGACCGTCGAGACGGCAGCGCAGGCCGTGTTGTCCGGGCTGCACGACATCCGGTCCGACGTCGAGGACCTGTACCGCGACCTGCACGCCCACCCCGAGCTGGGCTTCCAGGAGCACCGCACCGCGCACAAGGCCGCCGAGGCGCTGCGCGGCTGCGGCTACGAGGTGACCGAGGGCCTCGGCGGGACCGGTGTGACCGGGGTGCTCACCCGCGGCACCGGTCCCACGGTGCTGCTGCGCGCGGACATGGACGCCCTGCCGGTGCGGGAGGCGACCGGGCTGCCGTACGCGTCGGCCGCCACCGCGAAGGACGCGGACGGCCATGAGCGGCCGGTGATGCACGCCTGCGGGCACGATGTGCACGTGGCCTGCATGGTCGGCTTCGCCCGGCTGATGGCGGCGGCGCCGGACGGCACCTGGCAGGGCACCCTGGTCGTGCTGTTCCAGCCGTCCGAGGAGAACGGCGACGGGGCCCGGGCGATGCTCGACGACGGCCTGACGGACAAGGTGCCGCGCCCCGACGTGGTGCTCGCCCAGCACGTGCTGCCGTATCCGGCCGGTTATGTCGGCACCCGTCCGGGCTCCTTCCTCTCCGCCGCCGACAACCTGCGGGTCACCCTGCACGGGCGGGGCGCGCACGGCTCGGCCCCGCAGACCGGTGTCGACCCGGTGGTCATGGCGGCGATGTGCGTGGTCCGGCTCCAGACGGTGGCCTCCCGGGAAACCGGTGCCACCACGCCCGTCGTGGTCACCGTGGGCAGCGTCCAGGCCGGCACCGGGCCGAACATCATCCCCGACCACGCCGTGCTCCAGCTCAACGTCCGCACGTACGACGAGGCCGTGCGGAGGCAGGTGCTGGCCGCGATCGAGCGGATCGTGCGCGCCGAGGCGCAGGCGTCCGGGGCGCCGAAGGAGCCGGAGATCGAGCACCTGCGCTCGTTCCCGCCCACGGTCAACGACGAGGGGGCGACCGACACCGTCACCCGTGCCTTCGCCGGCCACTTCGGCGACGACCTGCACACCGTCGACCTGCAGACCGCCAGCGAGGACCTGAGCGAGATCCCGGACGCGTTCGGCGTGCCGTACACCTACTGGGGCATCGGCGGCATCCCGCCCAAGACCTACGCCCAGGCCGAGCACCGGGGCACGGTCCGGCAGGACATCCCGTCCAACCACAGCCCCCGGTTCGCCCCCGTCCCGCAGCCCACCCTGGACACCGGCGTGCGGGCGCTGACGGTGGGTGCGCTGGCCTGGCTGGCGGGGTAGCGCGGGCCGGGCCGACGGACCCGGCGGTGCTCGTTCGATCACACTTCCCCCCACTTGATCGATCATCCGGGCCTGTGTGGTTAACATATGAGCGCCGCCTAGCTCGAAAGATGGAACCGTGACTGTCAACGACGACTCGTTCACCGACTGGAAGAACCGCGAGGAGATCGCGGAATCGATGATCCCGATCATCGGGAAGCTGCACCGGGAGCGGGACGTGACGGTCCTGCTGCACAGCCGCTCCCTGGTGAACAAGTCGGTGGTCAGCATCCTGAAGACGCACCGCTTCGCCCGGCAGATCGCCGGCGCCGAGCTGTCCGTGACCGAGACGCTGCCCTTCCTGACGGCGCTCACCGCGCTCGACCTCGGCCCCTCCCAGATCGACATCGGCATGCTCGCCGCGACCTACAAGGCCGACGACCGGGGCCTGTCGGTGGCGGAGTTCACCGCCGAGGCGGTCGCCGGGGCCACCGGCGCCAACAAGATCGACCGGCGCGAGCCGCGCGACGTCGTCCTGTACGGCTTCGGCCGCATCGGCCGGCTGCTGGCCCGCCTCCTGATCGAGAAGGCCGGCTCCGGCAACGGGCTGCGGCTGCGTGCCGTCGTGGTCCGCGACAGCGGCGGCGGCGACCTGGTCAAGCGGGCCTCACTGCTGCGCCGGGACTCCATCCACGGCCAGTTCCAGGGCACCATCACCGTCGACGAGGCGAACAGCACGATCGTCGCCAACGGCAACGCGATCAAGGTGATCTGCGCCGCCGACCCGGCCACCGTCGACTACACCGCGTACGGCATCAAGAACGCCATCCTGATCGACAACACCGGCCGCTGGCGGGACCGCGAGGGCCTCTCCCAGCACCTGCGCCCCGGTGTCGACAAGGTGGTGCTGACCGCGCCCGGCAAGGGCGACGTCCCCAACATCGTGCACGGCGTCAACCACGACACGGTCAAGCCGGACGAGCAGATCATCTCCTGCGCCTCCTGCACCACCAACGCGATCGTGCCGCCGCTGAAGGCGATGGCCGACGAGTACGGCGTGCTGCGCGGACACGTGGAGACCGTGCACTCGTTCACCAACGACCAGAACCTGCTGGACAATTACCACAAGTCCGACCGGCGGGGCCGGTCCGCGCCGCTGAACATGGTGATCACCGAGACCGGCGCCGCCTCGGCCGTCGCCAAGGCGCTCCCCGACCTCGACGCCCGGATCACCGGCTCCTCGATCCGGGTGCCGGTGCCGGACGTGTCGATAGCGATCCTCAACCTCCAGCTCGCCCGCGAGACCACCCGCGCGGAGGTCCTCGACCACCTGCGCGAGGTGTCGCTGACCTCGCCGCTCAAGCGGCAGATCGACTTCATCACCGCACCCGACGCGGTCTCCAGCGACTTCATCGGCTCCCGGCACGCCTCGATCGTCGACGCGGGCGCGCTGAAGGTGGAGGGCGACAACGCGATCCTCTACCTCTGGTACGACAACGAGTTCGGCTACTCCTGCCAGGTCGTCCGGGTCGTGCAGCACGTCTCCGGGGTGGAGTACCCGACCTATCCGGCGCCCGCGGCCTGAGCGATCAGTCTATTGATCAGAAACTCATGGGGTTCTCGGCCAGGACGTAGCGGACGTGCGGACCGCCGAAGTAGCCGCGGACGATGTGCGGCTGGCGCTGTCGTCGGCGGAAGGAGCGGCGGGTCTCGGCGGCGAGTTCGGCCTGGTCGCGGGCCCGGTGCTGCTTGGGCAGGCTGTGCTTGAGGTCTGCGTGACCAGCTCGTCGGGGTTCAGTTCGGGCGAGTACGGCGGCAGGAAGTGCAGCTCGACGTCGTCGGGGTGAGCGGCGAGCCAGTCGACGACGAGGTGGACCTTGTGGCCGAAGTGGCCGGCCAGCCGGTCCAGGAAGCGGCACATCACCTCGGCGGTGAAGCTCTCGGTGAAGACCATGAAGTGCATCCGGCCCTTGGTGCTGATCGCCGACATTGCGTTTACCGAGGACCGGTTGCCGCTCCGCCGTACGACGGGTGTCTTCCCCTTCACGCCCCAGGTGCGGCCGGTGACCTGGTCGGATCGGATGCCGACCTGGTCGGCGAAGAGAATCTCGCCGCCGTCCCTCTTCGCCTTCGCCCGTATCTTCGGCCAGGTCTCCTCGTGCCAGCGGCGCACGGCCAACGGGTCCTGTTCCACGGCCCGCTTGTCCGGCCGCTGGAAGGACAGTCCCCACCGTTTCGGGTACTTGCCCACCCCGGGCTCGGTCAACCGCACCCGGTACAGCTTCGCGATCAGCTCGCCCACCAGCCGCCGCGTCCACAACTGCCCGCTCAGACCCACGTCGCAGGGCCGGTGACCGAGGACCTGGTGCACCCCCACCGGCTTACCGCGCGGGCGCATGACCAACGCACCACGGCCGCCGGCCTGCCACTTCGCCCACCAGATGTCGACCGCCTTCAGCTACACCCCGAACACTGCCGCCGCCTCCTCACGGTTCCGCCCCGCCACCAACGCGGCCACCGCCCGCAACCGCCCGTCGCCGACCTGGCCGCCGCCCACGGCGTCCCAACCCCACCAACGACCCTGAACCCAAACCGTTTCGGATCAATAACACTCTTCCGGTTCGAGCGGAGTGCGCCCTTCGCACCATCTCAGTATGGCCCGCGAGCGCGATGCTCCTGAGGCGTCGATCCGATACCCCGACGGGAGGACCCGCCAAGTCCACCTCCAACGGCTGCGGTTGCAGGACTTCGTCGAGTCGAGTCCGTGGCGCCGGGTGCGTGCGGTCTACGGCCAGCCCTTGCGCATGATGGCCCGCATCGACGGTAGGGACCGCAGTCACGTTCCGGACTTCCTCTTGGTGACGAACTGCGGGACGGTGCGGGTGGTCAACGTGAAGCCGGCTTCGCGCCGGGAGGATCCACGAGTCGCCGATGCGCTGGCCTGGCCTGGAAGCATCCTTGCAAGTCTCGGCTGGGGGTGAAAGACCACCACCGTCACGCTGTCGCAGCAGCGCGGCCAGCTCGGTGCGCTCGCCGGCGTCGGCCTCGGCCCGCCGGACCCAGTTGCGCAGGGCCTCGTGATGGACACCGAGTTCCTCGGCCATGCGGCGGATCACCGGCTCCGGCTCCGCGGCGCGGTACATCCGCACCGCACGCTCACGCAACTCCATCGGATACTTCCCCCCGCATCTCGGAGGAACCTCAGGTTCAGGCGCCACGCGGGGCATCACGCCCCGGCGGCTGCGGGCGGAGGACGGCAACGCTTGCGGTCAAGGTGAAAGACTGAAGTGGTGGACGGTGACCAGCCGCGACTGAGCGGCACCGCGCAAGCCTGGCCCGGAATGCAAAGCGCCGACGACTTCCTGGAAGCACTTGAGCGCAGCGACTTGCCACCCCTGCGCGGTGACCGGCCCGCGAGGGAGGACTTCCGTGCCAACGTCGTCAGCCGCGACCTGGGCCCCTTGCGCCTGACCGAGCTGGTGACCCCGGAAGGCGAATGCTTCCGCGACGCCCGTTCCGCACGTGCTCAGCACAGCGAGCTGTGGCAGATCGAGGTGGTGACACGAGGACACGTACGCGCCGAGCAGGGCGGCAGCACCGCCGTACTGGGGCCTACGGACCTGGTCCTCATCGACCCGGTACGGCCGGTGCGGTTCGCCAGTTCCGCGACCACCCATGTGACGATGCTGCTGCCGCGGCACCTGCTGCGGCTCAGCGAAGATGATGCCGCGCGGCTGGTCGGTGAAAGGATCCGTGGCGACCAGGGCCCCGGAGCGCTGGTGTCCTCGCTCTTGCGGGACATGACGCGGACCCTGGACGGGTTCCGCGCCCAGGAGGCGGACCGCTC
Organism: Streptomyces sp. JW3; assembly: GCF_052216785.1. Lineage (NCBI taxonomy): Bacteria > Bacillati > Actinomycetota > Actinomycetes > Kitasatosporales > Streptomycetaceae > Streptomyces > Streptomyces sp. JW3. The sequence continues at coordinate 28,535 of NZ_JBQOUX010000064.1, forward strand.
GGCTGCCGCAGTGATCGAACTGACCGCGGTGGCACTGGCCTCCAGCCTGGGCGACACCCGGCCGGTCGACGACGACGTACTGCGCACGAGAGTCATCGGCTTCATCGAGGCGAGACTGTCCGACCGGGACCTCACCCCGGCCAAGGTGGCCGCAGCGCACCACATTTCGGTGCGCCGACTGCACAAGCTGTTCCACGGCCAGCCCCTGACCGTGGCTGCCCTGATCCGCCAGCGGCGCCTGGAGCGCTGTTACGCGGATCTGGGCTGGAGGAAGACCACCGTGGCCGCGGTGGCCGCCTCCTGGGGTTTCGCGGACCCGGCCCACTTCAGCCGACTGTTCAAAGCCACGTACGGGCACAGCCCGGGAGCACGGATGTCCAATGACGGTGCACTGGTCGTCAATGACCATGTCGCCGGACCCAGGAAGGATGGTGACCGAAACACGTAGAACGGAAAGGGGCCTTACATGGATCCGTCGCCCGACACGCTGCACGTCATCCCCGCCCGGATGATCGAGGGCTGGAACCACGGCGACGCGGCCGCGTTCGCCGCGGACTTCGCACAGGACGCCGAACTCATCGATTTTGACGGCACTGTCCACAAGGGACGCGACACGGTGATCGCGTTCCAGCAGCCGGCCTTCGACACGTTCTTGAAGGGCTCGCGGCTCGTACGGGGCGAGGTGGAGTTCGCCCGGGTGGTCGCCCCGGGCTTCGCCGTGATCCACCACCGCTTCGGCATGGTGATGGCCGGTGAAGCGGAACCCCCGCCGTCCCGTTACTTCCTGCAGCTCTTCGCGGTGATCTGGCAGAACGACCGCTGGGAGATCGCGACGCTGCAGAACACACGCCGGGTCTCACTGGAGTCCGCCATGGTCCTGGACGCACAGACGGCCACGTGATTCGCCCACACTCAAACTTCAGTGCGCCTGGCTTCGTTAACGACTTCACAGGAAGTGAGTCGGATCCCCACGGTGCAGGTCGGGCGGTTCCCGCCTGTCGGACCAGAGCCGCCCCTCAAGGAGCAACTCCATCTCACCAGTACGACCCCGGTCACGAAATTGCGGAACCTACAGTCAGGCCGCCCGGCGCCGCCGCAGGGCCGGGTCCTGGAGGGCCGGGGGCACGTAAGCCTGGTCGAGGGTGCCCACGTCGGTGCCGGGCGGCACGATCGCGTCGATCCGGTCGAGGACGTCGTCGGACAGGGTGACGTCGACGCCGGCGAGCAGGTCGTCGAGGTGTTCCGTGGTGCGCGGTCCGAGGATCGCGCTGGTCACGCCGGGGTGGGCGGTGGTGAACGCCATCGCGAGATGGGTCAGCGGCAGCCCCGCCTCCTCGGCCACCAGGACGAGCCGCTCGACGGCGTCGATCCGGTGCTCGTCACTGACGTGCTGGACGAAGGCCGCGCGGCGCAGGTCGTTCGGGCCGCCCTTGCGGACCCGGCCGGTGAGCAGGCCCTGGGCGAACGGGCCCCAGACCAGGGTGCCGATCCCGTGCCGCTGCGCGACCGGCAGCACCTCGCGTTCGACGCCCCGGTTGAGCAGCGAGTACGGCGGCTGCTCGGTGTGGAAGCGGGCCAGCCCGCGCCGCTCGGCCGTCCACTGGGCCTCGACGAGGTCGGCGGCGGGCATGGTGGACGTGCCGATCGCGCGGATCTTCCCGGCCCGGATCAGGTCGGTCAGGACGGAGAGCGTCTCCTCGATGCCGGTGTCGGGGTCCGGGCGGTGGATCTGGTACAGGTCGATGCGGTCGGTCCCCAGGCGGCGCAGCGAGTCCTCGACGGCGGTCGTGATCCAGCGGCGCGAGGCGCCCTGCCGGTTGGGGTCGGTGCCCATCGGGCGGCTGACCTTGGTGGCGAGTACGACGTCGTCCCGGCGGCCCCGGATCGCCCTGCCGACGACCTCCTCGGAGTCGCCGTAGGCGTCGGCGGTGTCGATGAGGTTGAGGCCCGCGTCCAGCGCCCTGTGGATGACGCGGGCCGAGTCGGCGGGGTCGGGGTTGCCGACGGAGGTGGCGAACATCAGGGTGCCGAGGGCGTAGGGGCTGACCTTGATGCCGGTCCGGCCGAGGGTGCGGTACCGCATGGGCTCATACCTTCGTTCGTGGGTCGGGACGGGGGTCCCGAGGACGGCTCCAGCGTGCGGCGGTGCGGGCCCGGGCGGGAGAGACGTCCTTGTCCGGGGACCGGCTGTCCCTGGCTGCGCCGGGCGGGCCGGTGCAAGGTGGGAGGGTGGACCGATCCGAACTGGCCGACTTCCTGCGCCACCGCCGCAGCCGCCTCGCCCCCGCCGCGGTGGGACTGCCGCGCGGCCCGCGGCGCCGCACGCCGGGGCTGCGCCGCGAGGAGGTGGCGCAGCTCGCCGGCATGTCCACCGACCACTACACGCGGCTCGAACAGGCCAGGGGCTCGTACCCGTCCCGCCAGATGCTGGCCGCCGTCGCCCGGGCGCTGCGGCTGACCCGCGACGAGCGGGACCACCTCTTCCATCTGGCCGGGGAGGAACCGCCCCGGGACCGGCCCGCCACCGAGCACGTCCGCCCGGGTCTGCTGCTCGTCCTCGACCGGCTGACCGACGTGCCCGCCCAGGTGGTGCACGTGCGCGGTGACATCCTCGCGCAGAACGCGATGGCCAAGCTGCTCACCGGCGACGCGTCCGCCCGCCCGGAGGCCGAACGCAACGCCATCCGGCGGTACTTCACCGATCCGGCCGCCCGGGAGCTGTTCCCGCCCGAGGAACACGACCGGGCCGCCCGCGCGGCCGTGGCCCATCTGCGCGCCGTACTCGCCGAGCGCCCGGATGACGCGCGGCTGGCCGACCTGGTCCGCGAACTGCGCGCCGGAAGCGAGGAGTTCGCGGCGCTGTGGGCGGTGCACGAGGTCGCCGTGCGGCGCGAGGACGTCAAGCACTTCCGGCACCCGGTCGTGGGCCCGCTGGAACTGGACTGCGAGACGCTGCTGAGCCCGGAGCACGACCAGCGGCTCGTCGTCTACACCGCCCGCCCCGGCAGTTCCTCCTACGAACGGCTGCGGCTGCTGCGCGTGGTGGGCCTCCAGGACCTGACCCCCGGCTGAGCGTTCCGGGCCTGTCGACCGGCCGCCGGTTCGATCCGCTCCAGAGGTGGTACTTCACTGTCACGTCCGCCGGCTCGGCACTGACAGGCCGTCAGTATCCGGCGAGGAGGAGGCACATGGCTCCGCAGGTGCGTGAGGTGATGACCCTCGGTCCGGTCACCGTGGCCCCGGACACCCCGGTGTGGGAGGTGGCCCGCGTCATGCGCGACAGGAACATCGGCGCCGTCCTGGTGGTCGACGACGGGCGGCTGCGCGGCCTGGTCACCGACCGCGACCTGACGGTACGCATCCTCGCCGACGCCCAGGACGCCTCCGTCCGGACGGTCGCCGAGGCGTGCAGCGGCAACGTGGTGTGTGTCGCGCCCGAGGACGACGTCGACCGGGCGGTGCAGCTGATGCGCGGCAAGGCGCTGCGCCGGCTGCCCGTGGTGGACGACGGGCAGCCGGTCGGCATCATCACCCTGGGCGACGTGGCCGTGGAGCAGGACCCGACCTGCGTACTGGCCCGGATCAGCGCGGCCGAGCCGAACCGCTGAGGCGGCGGCTGCGGCCTGGTGGGCCCGCGGGTGACCGCGCGAGGCGGCGGCCGGTCGCCGCGTACCACTGGGCGGCGAGCACCAGGGCGAGCGCGACCTCGACCGCGTCGCCGCCGTAGTACATGACCTGGGCCCCCAGCCGCAGATCGGACGGGGTGAAGGCGGTGCCCGGCGGGCCGGTGGCATAGAGAGTCCTGGCGAGGACGGCGTGGGCGGTGCCCGCCGCGAGCAGGGTGGCCGCCCGCAGCGGAAGGTCCCGGCCGCGGCGGACCGGGTCGAGCCGGCACAGGGTGCAGGAGAGAAGCAGGCCCGCCGTGATCAGGTGCAGGTCGACGGCGGCGGCGAGAGCGGCGTGGTGGTGGGCGAGGGCGAAGAGGTCGGTGCGGTGCAGCAGCCAGAGTCCGCCGATGTCCAGGGCAGCGGCCACCGGCGGCCACAGCAGCCACCCGGCGGGGGCGGAGTGCGCCACGGCCACCAGGCCCGGTCGGGCCGGGCCGGGCGGCAGGACGCGCAGGGTGAGGGTGAGCGGGCGGGCGAGGACGCACAGCAGCGGACCGGCCATGGCGAGCAGCAGGTGGCGTACCACATGGGCGGTGAACGGCTGGCCCGGCAGCCGCCCGGACAGTCCCCAGCCCACGGCAGCGCACCCGGCGGCGAAGACGGCGTCCCGGTGCCATGGCCAGGCATCGCCACGGCGCCTGAGCGCGGCGGCGGCCAGCAGGTATGCCGTGCAGGCCAGGGCAGTCAGCAGGGCGAAGGCCGGAGTGCCGGTCACCGCCGCCGGGGCCCGGGTCGCCCGGCCCGGACGGCGGTCCAGGCTCCGGCCAGCAGCAGGGCGAGGCCGGTGAGGTTCCACGCCCAGTCGTAGGGGGTGACGTCGACGCCGTAGCGGATCTGGTGCAGGCGCAGCAGCTTGTGGTCGACGACGCCGTCGAAGAGCTGGAAGGCGCCGAGGCCGAGCAGGAAGCCGGCCCAGCCGTGCGCGGCGGACAGCGCCTCGCGGCGGCGCAGGTCGGCGAAGAGGAAGCAGCCGGCGACCAGCGCCAGCAGTTCGGCGGTGTGCAGCAGCCCGTCGGAGAGCAGGGCCGTGCCCGGGGTGGAGCGGTCGTAGAAGTGGTGCCAGTGCAGAATCTGGTGGAACACGATCTCGTCCAGGGCCGCCATGACGGCGGCGCCGGTCAGCGCGCACACCAGCAGCGACCTGCGGGACTCGGTCGCTGCCGGGTCCGCGGGCCGCTGCCGGGTGCTCATCGTCCGTCGCCGGTTCAGTCCTTGCCCATGGCCCGGCGGGCGGCGTCCTTGGTGCGGTCCATGAGGGCGGCGACGGGGCCGAGGGCCATGTTCTTCGCGCCCGACTCGACACCGGGGTGCGGCCGGGTGGGGGCCATCGCCTCGGCGGCCTTCACCGCCCGCGCCATCGCGGCGAGGTTGGCGGCGTCCGTGCTGCGCCGGATGTGGGTGAACTCGTAACGCTCCTCCGCGCGGGCGTGTTCCTGCACGTCCGTGCGCAGCCGCAGCAGCTGGAACATGAACTTGGGGTCGTCGGTGTCCATCTCGTCGAGGGCCGAGAGGGTCTCCTTGGCGGCCTTCTCCTCGGCGAGCCGGTCGGCGACGACCTGTTCGCCGCCGTCGAAGGCCTTCCGGGCGAAGGGGTGCACGACCTCCTCCTCGGCGGTCTCGTGCACCGCGAGCAGCCGCACCAGGCGGCGGAACGCGTCCCGGCGTTCGTCCCCGGTGCCTGCCTCGACCTCGTCGAAGAGGTTGCGGATGTCACCGTGCTGACGCATCAGCAGGGCGACGACGTCGTCGTCCTTGGCGTGGTCGTCCCCGGCCTGCGGGGTGTGCAGCTCGGTCATGGGGTGCCCCCTCACTTCTCGCGCATCGCCGGGTCGGGGTGCTCGCCCTCGGACTGGACCCGGTACTCGCGGCCGTACATGTCGTCGTGCTCGGCCATCACCCGGTCGCTGGGCGGGGCCTCGCCGCCGTGGATCTTCTCCTGCATCGCCTCGAACCGCTCGTGCGCCTCGCGGACGTACCCCGCGCCGAGCGTGGTGAGGTCCATCTGGGTGTCCAGCAGCTCGCGCAGATAGCCCTTGTTCGGCTCGAAGGTGAGCACGTTCGGCAGCTCGGGCGCCAGCACCGAGGCGGGGTCGCGGCCGTCGTGGCGGCGCATCAGGTCGCAGGCGCTGTGCAGGTGCTCCAGCTCCATGTTGAGGTGCAGCTCCCAGATCGCCTTGACCCTGGGGTCGCTCTCCTGCTCCATGAAGGAGTAGTACAGGTAGCACTCGTTGTACTCGTGGTTGACGAGCTGCTCCCACCACGTCTCCCCCGGGTCCACCAGGGACTCGTAGTGGGTGACGTGCTCCTCCTCGATCAGCCCGATCTCCTGGTAGAGCTGGCGGGCGATCGGCTCCATGTAGGTGGGGCCGGTGTTCAGGTAGAAGTTCATGGTCTGCTGCTCGGCCGACATGATGGTCAGCGCGTGCAGCTTGGACAGCGGGTTCGCCGTGTCCTTGTCGTACGGGTCGCGGACGTTGTCGACCGGGTCGCGGTGGTGGAACCTCGTGGGCCGGCCGGGCATGACCTCGGTGAGGTTGTCGACGATCGACTCCGCCTTGCGGTGCTCGATCATCTCGTACAGGTTGGCGTACCGGTACAGGTGGTCGAAGTCCTCCAGCACACCGAACTGGTACGCCTGCTTCAGGTACGGGTCCGGCTCCATCCGGGCCACCCACGCCGTCAGGTCGACGGCGACCTGCTCGTAGGCGATGGTCGTCTCCAGCACCGAGGAGACACCGGGGAGCAGCCAGTTGACGACCTTCTGCTGCTGTGCCTCGATGTACCGGGTGCGGGCCAGCTGCCGTTTGATCTCGGGGTCGGGACAGTGCCGGGCGAGCTGGTGGCTGAAGAGGATCGCCTCCACCTCGATGCCGTTCATGGTGATGATCCGGCACCGGGTGTACGGGTCGCACCGGTCCGGGTCGATGGGCTCCACGTTCAGCTCGCGCCAGCTGCGCAGCTGGCGGTCGAGCGGGATGCCCCGCTGCTCCAGCGGATTGAACGTCATACGCCTGCCTCCTGAGGGCGAGGGGGGACTCGCGCGCCGCCGAGGTACCCCGGTTCAGGCGACGGGCACGGACCTGCTCACGCAGTCTTTCCGCCCGCGGCGGCTTCGGGCCACCGCTCACGTGACCGGGCCGCAGGGTTCCCCCTGGTGGCTCAGCAGCGGGCGACATCCGGCGGGTTCCGTGACATGGCCGGATGCCGCGCCCCCGGGAGGCGGCCGTCAGCCGGTGTGCTGGTGGGTCCGCTGGTCCCCGCGGTCGGGGTCCGGCGCCGGGCCGTCCTCGCCGCGCAGCCGTATCTCGACGTGGCCGTCGACGACGCGGGTGTCGAAGGCCGGCTGGGGCGCGGTGGCCGGACCGCGGACGTTCCAGCCGTCGGCGAGCCGGAACACGCTGCCGTGCCAGGGGCAGGTCACGCAGCCGTCGGCGACGGTGCCCTCGGACAGCGGGCCGGCGAGGTGGCTGCACCGCTCGGCCAGCGCGTGCACGGTGCCGCCGGACTCGCGGACCACCAGCACCGGCACGTCGTCCACGCTGCGCCGGACCGGTTCGCCGGCCGGGAACTGCGCCACCGCGCCGACCCGGTGCCAGCCCGGGGTGACCAGGTGCGGGACCTCCTCGACGTGGTTGGCGCCGGAGGCCTGCCGGTAGGCCAGGTGCCCGCCCAGCATGCCGCCCACGCCGACCGCCGTCAGGCCCAGGAAGGCGTACGTCCGGCCGGCTCCCGGCCGGCCCGTGAGGCGGCAGAGCAGCGAGGCGCCGTAGAGGCCCACGGCGGCGGTGTTGGCCAGGGCGTGCACCAGGCCGACCCGCTGCTGCTGCGGGTGCAGTTCCGCCCAGTCGACGGCACCGGTGACGGCGGCCGGACCGGCGGTGGCGAGGCCGACGCCGACCAGCAGGCCCGCCTCCCGGGAGCGGCCGGGGCACAGGTCCAGTACCGCCGCGGACAGCCAGCTGCCGATGGGGACCTGCACCAGGAGCGGGTGCGCCGGGTGGCCGAGCGGGCGGCCGTGCAGCAGGTCCCGCGCGGAGCCCAGAGGCAGTGCCCGCACGCGCCTGCCCAAGGCGTCGATGGCCTTGTCCGCCTTGGGGGTGCGCTCCAGGGCGTCAAGCAGCCACAGGACTCGGTTCTGGCCCATCCGGCGGTGACCTGGCTTTCTGTTCATGGGCGGTGAGTCCCCCGGGGAGCGGGACGGAAACGCCCGGCGCAGCGCAGCCGGACACGTCCCCAGGAGTTGTTGGCGTAGCCCTTGGGGTTCCACACCGTGGCGGGTGACTCGGGGGTGGTGGCGCCGGCCGAGTCCCAGGCGCGGGCGACCACCTCCACCTCGCCGGCCGGCAGGTCCAGCACCGCGTGCCAGTGCTGCCACACCCAGGGGCCGGCCGCGTCCGCCAGGCCGGCCCGGGTCCAGGTACGGCCGCCGTCGCACGACACGTCCACCCGGGCGACGGTGCGGTCCTCGCCGGCCAGGGCGTAGCCGGTGATCCCGGTCGGGCCGGCGGGCGGCCGGGAGCCGTCGGCGGGGCTCAGGACGGCGCAGTTCAGGACGAGCGGTCCGAGCGGGCTGCCGTCGCCGGGGCGGGCCCGGCCGGGGTCGGCGGCGGCCGGCAGCAGCCGGTAGGCGACGGCCTGGAAGTGGGCGTCGGACGGGGTGGACCGGGCGGTGACGCGGTGCAGCCACTTGACGCTGCGTGCGCCGATCCAGCCCGGCACCACCACGCGCAGCGGAGCGCCGTGCACCCGGGGCAGCGGGCGGTCGTTCATCGCCCAGGCCAGCAGCACCTCCGGGCCCAGCGCCTTGGCCAGCGGGATTGAGACGCCGTAGGGCTCGGGCGGGTCGGTGTGCGGGCAGACGTCGGGGGCGGTGAACGCGATGTGCGCCGTACGGGGGTCCAGGCCCGCGTGGCCGAGGACGTCGGCCAGCCGGACGCCGCGGAACCGGGCGGTGGACAGGGCGCCGGGCCCCCACGGCGTCTCGCCGGGGATGTCGCGCACGCCGGTCAGCGCGCGGCGGCGGTTGCCCGCGCACTGGAGGGTGGCGGTCACCTCCGTCGCCGCGAACCGGGTGCGCAGGTCGTCCAGCGACAGGCTCAGCCGCCGCTCGACCAGACCGTCCACCGCGAGCCGCCAGCGGGCCGGGTCGAGGTCGGGGACCGGACCGTGGTTGCGGCTGAAGAAGGCGTCCAGGGGTGTGAGCCCGCCGCCGGTCAGCGCGGTGGGCGGCGGCTCGGCGTTGAACGGCTCCCGTTCGTGCACCACCATGTCGTCCCGCTTGCCCCAGCACCCCATATGCCGTGATTATCCGCTCTCCTCCCGATGCCCGCCCGCCCGCGCTCGGAGGGGCGGGTGTTTCGATTCCGGCGCCGCGCCCACTCGGCCGCGTGTCGTCCGGCGACCCCCCTTGGAGGCAGTGATGGATCACTCGCGGGTGCCCGTGCTGGAAGCCCTGGAGGAGTTCCGGCGCCGGGGGGACGTGGTGTACGGACCGCCCGGTCACAAGCAGGGCCGGGGCGCGGACCCCCGGGTCGTCGACGTGCTCGGCGAGGGTGTCTTCGCCTCCGACGTGCTGTCCCTGAACGGGCTGGACGACCGCCGCCAGTCGCAGGGGGTCGTGACGCGGGCCGAGGAGCTGATGGCCGACGCGGTCGGCGCCGACCAGGCGTTCTTCTCGACCTGCGGCAGCTCCCTGTCGGTGAAGACGGCGATGCTGGCGGTGGCCGGTCCGCACGAGAAGATCCTCGTCTCCCGCAACGCCCACAAGTCGGTGATCGCCGCGCTGATCGTCAACGGGGTGGCACCGGTGTGGGTGCACCCGAAGTTCGACGCCGAACGGCAACTGGCGCACCCGCCCGAGCCCGACGACGTACGGCGGGCGCTGCGCGCGCACCCGGACGCCAAGGGCATGCTGCTGATCACGCCCACCGACTGGGGGTCGTGCGCGGACATCCGCGGGGTCGCCGCCGCCTGCCACGAGCAGGACGTGCCGCTGATCGTCGACGAGGCGTGGGGCGCCCATCTGCCCTTCCACGCCGGGCTGCCGTCGTGGGGCATGGACGCCGGCGCCGACCTGGTGGTCACCAGCGTGCACAAGATGGGCGGTGCGATCGAGCAGAGTTCCGTCTTCCACCTGCTGGGCGAGCGGGTCTCGGCGGAGGTGCTCAAGCAGCGCGAGGACCTGCTCGGCACCACCAGTTCCTCCTCGCTGGTGTACGCGACCCTGGACGGGTGGCGCCGGCAGATGGCCGAGCAGGGGCACGAACTGCTGGACGCGGCGCTCCAGCGCGCCGCCCGGGTCCGCAAGGCCGTGGCCGGCCTGACCGGCCTGCGACTGATGGACCAGGAGGTCGTCGACGCCGGACTCGCCGCCGGACTGGACCCCCTGAAGATCACCGTCGACGTCCGTGAGCTGGGCCTCAGCGGCATGCAGGCCACCGAGTGGCTGCGCGCCAACTGCCACGTCGACATCGGCTCGTCCGACACCTGTCGGATCAGCGCCCAGCTCACCCACGCGGACGACGACGAGACCGAACGGCTGCTCGTCGACTCCCTGGGCCGTCTCGTCGACCACGCCGGCACCCTGGAGAACCGGCTCACCGTGCGGCTGCCCGAGCCGCCCGCGCTGGAGCTGGAACAGGCGATGCCGCCCCGGGAGGCCTTCTTCGCGGCCGCCGAGCACGTGCCGGCCGACCAGGCCGTGGGGCGGGTCGCCGCCGAGATGATCAGCCCCTACCCGCCCGGCGTCCCGGTGCTGGCGCCCGGTGAGGTCATCACCGCGGCGGTCGTGGAGTACCTGCGCAGCGGGGCCGCGGCGGGCATGCTGCTGCCGGACGCCGCCGACCCGAGCGCCGAGCACCTGCGGGTGACGGCCCGGTAGCGCCGCCGGGACGGCACCCGGCGATCAGGTGAGCGACCGTACGGATTCCCGGACGAGAGGCGGCATACGGAGATGACTGCGGAACGTGGCACGGCGCTGGTGACGGGAGCCTCCTCGGGGATCGGAGCGGCCTACGCGCGACGCCTGGCCGCGCGGGGCTGGGACACCGTCCTGGTGGCCAGGAGGGCGCAGCGGCTGGACGACCTCGCGCTGCGGCTGCGCGAGGAGACGGGCACCGAGGTGGAGACCCTGGTGGCCGACCTCTCCGCACCGGCCGACCTGGCCCGGGTGGCGCGCCGCGCGGCGGGCGACGACATCGGGTTCCTGCTCAACAACGCGGGGATCAACGGCTACGGCCCGTTCGCCCGGCTGGAGCCGGAGTTGCTGACGAAGGTCCTCGGCGTCAACGTCCTCGCCGTCACCGCGCTCACCCGGGCGGTGGTCCCGGCCATGCTGGACCGCGGGCGCGGCACCGTGGTCAACGTCGCCTCACAGCTGGCGTTCGCGGGCGCGCTGCCGCCGCACCCGCTGCCGGAACGCGCGGTGTACGGCGGCACCAAGGGCTATGTCGTCACCTTCACCCGGACGCTCGCCGCGGAGCTGGCCGGCACCCCGCTGCGAGTGCAGGTGCTGTGCCCCGGGCTGACCGCCACCGAGTTCCACCGGTCCCGGGGCGACGCGCCGGTCCAGGGGCGGGAGCAGTCGGCGCACGCGGACGGCGGCATGCCCGTGGACCAGGTGATCGACGCGTCGCTGGCGGCGCTGGGTGCCGGCCAGGTGGTGTGCGTACCGGGTCTCGCGGACCAGGATCCGCTGGCCCGGCTGGCGGCGGCCGAACTGGGGATCCGGACGGCGGCCGGCCGGGGCGGGGGCTGACGGTTCGGCTCGGGCCCCGGTCGGTCCCGGCTCGGGTCCAAGTCCCGGCCGGGGTTCCGCCACTCCGCGACCCGACCCCGACCCCGGCCCCGTCAGGCGGGCCGGGCCTGTGGTGCCGGTACGGCCTCGGCTCCGGCGGTGGCGGTGCGGCGGCCCCGCCGGTCCGCGACGAGGATCAGGGTCAGACCGGCCACCGCCCAGCAGGCCAGTACGAGAGCGGGTGCGGCCGCGCCCGTGCCGTCGAAGTACGCGTTGGCGCGCAGCAGGCCGCCGGCGGCGCCGGGCGGCAGCAGCCGGCCGAGGCCGGCCCAGCCGTCGGGCAGCCAGTGCGGGCCGCTGGCGAGGCCGGAGAGCGGGTTGCCGAGCAGCATGACGACGACGGCGCCGAGCCCGAAGCCGGCCAGGCCGAGCAGGGCTTCGAGACCGAGCAGGGTCATCACCAGCGCGGCCATGCCCAGGGACATGCCGAGGCCGGTCAGCAGGTAGTCACCGGCCAGCGAGCCGGTGCCGTACTGGAGGAAGGCGGCGACGGCGAAGCCGGCCACGAGCGCGAAGGCGAGGCCGCCGGCCAGGCGGACGCGCAGCCCGGCGTGGCCGGGGTAGAGGCGGGAGAGGAGCACGGCGGGGAACATGCCGCCGAAGATCATGGGCAGGGCGGCGGCGGAGAACCCGGCACCCTTGGGGTCGTCGGCGGGGAACGGCGCGAGGTCGGTGACGCGGGCCTCCGCCTGCTGCCGGCCGGCGAGCGCGGTGACCGTGCCGGTCAGCGCGGCGGCGGCCTGCGGTCCGGCGGCCGTGGCCGTGTAGGCGGTGACCCGGCCGGGGGCCAGGGCGATGCCGCCCATGACGTCGCGGTCCTTGATCGCCGCCTTGAGCTGGTCCGCGTCGTCGTAGGCGGTGACGTCCCACGCGTCGCCCGCCAGGGCCGCGCCGACGGCCGCCGTGGACGCGGCCGGGCCGGTGACGCCGACGGGCACGTGGTGCGGGCCGCTGTGCACCGAGGGCAGCGCGAAGGCGCACAGCATCACGACGACGAGGGCGGCCAGGCCCACCACGACGGCCGCGAGGGTGCGGGCCGGCCGGGGCCGGCGGATGGTGCCCGCTTGCTGGGTCATGAGTGAGATCCCTTGCATGCTGGAGACGTCAGAGGGGCGGCGACGCCCGTTTCATATTTGATACAAGGTTACAGGCTATATTGATGCGTGTGTCAAACGTCGAGTCCCCCGTTTCCGTCCCGGTGCCCGAGGAGCTGATCCAGGCCGCGCTGCGGGCCGCGCAGGCGCGCGGCGTCGCGGTCGGCGACGTCTCCATGCAGGCGATCGCCCACGAGGCCGGCATCTCCCGCTCCACGCTGCTGCGCCGCCTCGGCGGTGGCCGGCAGGCGCTGGACGAGGCGGTCCGCGCCGCCGGTGTCGACCCGGCCGGCCAGAAACCCGTACGGGAACGCGCCATCGCGGCCGGAGCCGCGCTGATCAGCAGCCGGGGACTGTCCGCCGTCTCCCTGGAACGGGTCGCCGCGGACGCCGGCTGCTCGGTGCACAGCCTCTACGCCGCGTTCGGCGGCCGGGACGAGATGCTGCTGGCCGTCTTCGAGCGCTACAGCCCGATCCTGGACGTGGAGGCGGTGCTCGCGGGCGAGCGGACGGATCTGCGCAGCACCGTCCGGGAGATCTACTCCCACATGGCCGCCGCCTTCAGCCGGGAGCCCCGGGTGCTGCCGGCCGTCTTCGCGGAACTGCTGGCCCGGCCGCACGACGACTCCGTGCGGCCGCTGGTGCAGCACTACCTGCCGCGGATGTTCGCCAGTGTGAGCCGGTGGCTCGCCGCGGAGATCGAAGCGGGCCGCATCCGCGAGCTGCCGCCGCTGCCACTGACGCAGCAGCTGATCAGCCCGCTCGTCCTGCATGTGCTGCTGCGTCCCACCACGGAACAGCTCCCGGACGTGCCGGTGCCGCCGCTCGACGAGGTCTGCGACACCTTCGCCGACGCCTTCCTGCGCGCCGTGGCCCGCTGAGCCGCGCCCCTCAGCGGTCCCGGGCCGGGCCGAGGTGGCGGTCGAGGATGCCCTCGACGATGCGCAGCAGCCGCTCCCCGGCCCGGTCGACGCTGCCGTTCTGGGTGCTGACCTGCGCGCCTTCGAGTACGAAGGTGATCTCGGCCGCGGTCTGCTCGGGGTCGGGCAGCCCGGCCGCCGCGCACATGCCGGTCAGCCTGCGGGTCTGACGGGCCTTGTGCTCCTCGACGACCTGCCGTGCGGGGTGGGCGCGGTCGGGCAGCTCGGCCAGCGAGTTGATGAACGGGCAGCCCCGGTGCGAGATCCTCGGCAGCCCCTCGGCGATGAACCGGGCCAGGCCCAGGATCTGCTCCCGGGGCCGGCCGGGATGGTCGGCCGCGGCCCGGTCGAAGGCCGCCTGGTAGTCGGCGGCGATGATCCGCAGCCACTGGGCGACCAGCTCGTCCTTGGTCTCGAAGTGCCGGTAGATCGCCATCTTGGTGGTCTCGGCCCGCTCGGCGATCGCCTGGACGCCCACCCGCCGGATCCCCTCGCGCTGGAAGAGCTCCTCCGCCGCGTCGAGGATGCGCTCCCGGGGCGGCAGTTTCGCCACCCGCTCCGGTCTTCTGGAGGGCCTCGCGGCGGTCGGTTCCATGACTGCTACGGTACCAGTCTGTCCCGAACGATACCGCTCGGTATCACCCGGGACTCACAGGTATCGTTTTCTTCTCAGCACCGGGAGTGGCAGTGGAAGTCGCCGAGTACGTGGGGTTCGACGCGGTCGGACTGGCCGAACTGGTGGCCAAGGGTGAGGTGACGCCCGCCGAACTGGAAGCCGCGGCGCGGGCGGCCGCGGCCGCGGTCGGACCGCGGATCAACGCCGTGGTGGAGACCTGGGACACCGACGACCGGCCCGCTCCCGGCAGCGCGCCGCTGGCCGGTGTGCCCTTCCTGATCAAGGACATCGGGGTCGCCATGGCCGGGCGGCGGATGGAGCTGGGCAGCCGGCTGGCGGCCGGTCATGTGGCCGGCGGCGACTCCTTCCTGATGTCGCGGTTCCGCCGGGCCGGCCTCGTCACGTTCGGGCGGACCGCGACACCGGAGCTGGCCTACAGCATCACGACCGAACCGGTGCTGTACGGCGCGACCCGCAACCCGTGGGACGTGACGCGCAGCGCCGGCGGGTCCAGCGGCGGCGCGGGCGCGGCCGTCGCCGCCGGGGTGGTGCCGATCGCGCACGGCACCGACGCCGCCGGTTCGCTGCGCATACCCGCCGCCTGCAACGGCCTGTTCGGGCTGAAGCCCACCCGGGGCCGGGTCTCGGTGGGACCGGCCGTCGACGAGATCTTCAACGGCCTGGCCGTGCACGGCGCCGTCAGCCGCACCGTGCGGGACAGCGCGGTTCTGCTCGACCTGATCGCCGGCCCGGAACCGGGCGACCCCTACACCGCCCGGCCGCCGGCCCGGCCGTACGCCCAGGAGGTCACCCGGGACCCGGGGCCGCTGCGGATCGGGGTGCTGGCCCAGGCGTGGGGCGGGCGCCGCACCACCGCGCCGGTCGCCGCCGCCCTGGCCCGCACCGTGTCCCTGCTGGAATCCCTCGGCCACCGGGTGACGGCGGCCGAGGTGGACCTCGGGACCGGCTGGGAGGAGTTCGTCCTGGCCAACGCCCGGCAGTGGGCGGCGAACCTGTCCGCGCAGGTGGACGAGCTGGCCGCCGCCCTCGGCCGGCCGGTCGACGCCTCGACCCTCGAACCGGCCGTCCTCGCGAGCTACCACTACGGACGGCAGGTCACCGGGGCGCAGTTCGTCGCCGCCCTCGGGATGCGCAACCGGGTCTCCCGCGCCCTGGCCCGGTACTTCGAAGCGTACGACCTGCTGCTCACCCCGACCCTGCCGGAACTCCCGGTGCCGCTGGGCACGTTCGCCGAGGGGGACGGGGAGCTGGACGGCCTGGGCTGGCTGGACCGGGTCCTGGGCCGGTCGCCGTTCACCGCGGTGTTCAACGTGACGGGCACGCCCGCCATGTCGGTGCCGGTGACGGCGGACGCCGCGTCGGGGCTCCCGGTCGGCATGCAGTTCGCCGCCGGGTACGGCCGTGAGGACCGCCTCTTCCGGCTCGCCGGCCAGTTGGAGCAGGCGAGCCCGTGGGCGGACCGCAGGCCCGCGGTGTGGGCGGGGGACCTCACCGGTCACTGAGCCGCGGCCCGGCCGGGTCCCCCGCGCCGGTCACAGCCGCAGGCCGGCCCCGTGCGGGAAGAGCGGGTCGGCGGTGTCGTCGGGCACGTCGGGGCGGGACGCCTCGACGGCCGCCATCGAGCGGGGCAGTTCGAACGGCAGCCGGCCCTCGGCCCTGGCCCGGCCGAACACCACGTCCAGGACCGCCGCGTCGCTCGCCCCGTAGTCGGCGATCAGCGCGGCGGCCCCGGCGGCGATCTCCGGGATGACCGCGGCCCGCTCCAGGTTGACGCAGACGACCGTGGGCACCGCCGCCAGCAGGTCCAGGGCTGCCGGCCCGCGTCTGAGGGCGGTTTCGCGGACCGCGGCCGGCGCGGGCCGCGAAAC
>NZ_JBQOUX010000065.1:0-44052 GCF_052216785.1 Streptomyces sp. JW3
GGGCCGCCGCGCGGCAGGCCGGGCAAGCCGCCGGGCAGGCCCTCGCGGCGGCGGCCGGCGAGGCCCGCACCGCCGCGCGTACGGCGGTGGCGACGGCGGCCCGGACCGTACGGGAGGAGGCCGCGCTGCTGCGGACCTGGGGCGTCGGCCCCGGCGAACTGGAACGGATGCCGTTCGACGAGCGGGCCCGGCTCGCCGAACGGCTGCGCACCGGCCGGCTCGCCCGCTGGGCCGAACTGATCGGCCGTTTCCGGCAGCTGGCCGACGGCGAACGTGCCCGCAAGGTCGAGAACACCACCGGGGAGCTGATCGGCGTCACCCTCGGCGACGACCTCTCCCGTCTCATCCCCTCCGAACTGGCCCACCTCGGCCTGCCCGGCCTGCGCGCGGTGTTCGCCGCCCGCTACGCCGCCGGGGAACTGATGCTCTACGACAGTCAGGGCGAGCAGCGCACCGGCCGGGGCGCGGTCATCGCCTGCGTCGACACCTCGCACTCCATGTACGCGGAAGGCCCCGGCGGCATCACCCGGGAGGCGTGGTCCAAGGGCTGCGCCCTGGCGCTGCTGGACCAGGCCCGCGCCGCGCGGCGGGACTTCGTCGGCATCCTGTTCTCCGCCGCCGACCAGCTCCGCGTCTTCCGCTTCCCGGCCGACCGGCCGGCCGGCACCGCCCAGGTCGTCGAGTTCGCCGAGACCTTCCTCGGCGGCGGCACCGACTTCCAGCGCCCGCTGTCGGCCGCTGTCGACCTGCTGGCCGAGGAGTTCGACGACGCCGCCCGCGCACGCGGCGACATCGTGCTGATCACCGACGACGCCTGCGAGGTCGGCGAGGAGTGGACGCGCGGCTGGAACGAGGCCAAGCACTGGCTGGACTTCCGCCTCTTCGGCGTGGCCATCGGCGTCCCGGACGCGGCCGGGACCGGCTCGGTCCTGGCGGCCCTGTGCGACAACCTCCGCTCCATCGACGACCTCACCGACGTCCACGCCGCCGCCGACCTGTTCCGAGCGATCCAAGACCCGCGTCCGAGCGATCCAAGACCCGCGTCCGAGCGATCCAAGACCCGCGTCCGAACGATCCAAGACCCGTGTCCGAATGATCTGAGACCCGGGGGGTGCCTCCTCAGATCACCTTCAGCCGCACCAGCGCCCCCAGCGTCAGCGCCCCCGGCAGCAGCGGCAGCCAGACGGTGATGATCCGGTACGCCAGTACCACCGCCGTCGCCACCGCCGCCGGGCCGCCCGCCGCCACCAGCGCCACGACCAGCGCGGCCTCCACCGACCCGAGGCCGCCCGGCGTCGGCACCAGCGCCACCGCGACCGTCGCCGCCAGGTACGCCAGCGCCATGTGCGCGGCCGGCACCGGCAGCCCCAGCGCCCGCCCGGTCAGCACCAGCGCGGTCGCCTGCAACGCGGGGAAGGCGAGCGAACCGCCCCACAGCGCCAGCGCCCGCGCCGGACGGGTGTGCACCGAGCGGGCCTCGCCGAGCGCCGTCCGCAGGAAGCCGGCGAGCGCCGTACGCAGCCGCCGGACCAGAAGCAGTACGGCCGTCGCCGCCACCAGCACCGCCGCCGCGCCGAGCAGCAGCGGGCCGAGGAACCCCTCGGGCAGCAGCTCCCCCGGCCGCAGCGCGCCGGGGAACGCGAGCAGCAGCGCCCCGAGCAGCGCCACCCGGCCCACGCTCTCCGCCAGCAGATACAGGGCGAGCGCCGCCGAGGAACGGGCCAGCGGCAGCCCGCACACGGTCAGGAACCGCAGATTGACCGCGCCCGCGCCCAGCCCGCTGGGCAGCAGGTGGTTGGCGGCGCCGGCCGCGAACTGGGTGGCGAGCAGCCGCCGTCCGGGCAGCCGCTCCACCACCGCGCCCTGCCGGGTGCAGGCGGCGGCGACCCAGGTCAGACAGGTCGCGGCGACGGCGGCCAGCAGCCAGGGCCAGCGGGCCGTGGCGAGATGCCCGATCCCCTCGGCGAGCACCGACCGCTGCCGCACCGCGACCACGGCGACCAGCAGCAGCGGCAGCAGACAGAGGAACTGGCGGGCGCGGTGCGGCAGATGGGCCGGGACGCGGCGCGGACGCCGGGGAGTGCGTCCCGTGGGAGCGGCGGGGAGGTCTACGGCAGTCACATCGGTACAGCGTTCCCGCACCGCCCCAACTCCCGGTGCCGGCCACGCGGACGGCGGTTTACGGGCGGACAGCGGCCGGCCGTTGACCTCAAGATTGCTTGAGGTCCTAGCGTCTGCCGCATGAGCATGGAGACCACCGCCTGGACCCAGCTGCACAGCGTCCTCAACGCCGAGCGGGACCGCCGCCCCTTCGCCCGCGCCACCCTGCGCCGCATCGGCGCCTTCGCCCGCCCGCACCGCCGCCGCATCGCCTGGTTCGTCCTGCTCGGCGTGGTGACCGCGCTGCTCGCCGTCGCCACCCCGGTGCTGGCCGGCCGCGTCGTCGACGCGATCGTGTCCGGCGGCGCCGAGCGCACCGTCGTACGCCTCGCCCTGCTGATCGCCGCGATCGCCGTCGCGGAGGCGGCGCTCGGCATCCTCTCCCGGCGGCTGTCGGCGCGGCTCGGCGAGGGCCTCATCCTCGATCTGCGCACCGCCGTCTTCGATCATGTGCAGCGGATGCCGGTCGCGTTCTTCACCCGGACCCGTACGGGAGCGCTGGTCTCCCGGCTCAACAACGACGTCATCGGCGCCCAGCGGGCGTTCAGCAACACCCTCTCCGGAGTCGTCAGCAACCTGGTGACACTGCTGCTCACCCTCGCCGTCATGCTCACCCTCTCCTGGCAGATCACGCTGCTCTCGCTGGTCCTGCTGCCGGTCTTCGTGATCCCGACCCGCCGGATGGGCGGCCGGATGGCCCGGATGCAGCGCGAGGCCGCCGCCCTGAACGCGGCGATGGGCACCCGGATGACCGAGCGCTTCTCCGCGCCCGGCGCCACCCTGGTCAAGCTCTTCGGCCGGCCCGGCGAGGAGTCGGCGCAGTTCGCCGAGCGGGCCCGCCGGGTCGCGGACATCGGGGTGCGCACCGCCACCGCGCAGGCCGCGTTCATCACCGCGCTCACCCTGGTCTCCGCGCTCGCCCTCGCCCTGGTCTACGGCATCGGCGGCCGGCTCGCCCTGCGCGGCACCCTGGAACCGGGCGCCGTCGTCGCCCTGGCACTCCTGCTCACCCGGATGTACGCGCCGCTCACCGCGCTGGCCGGGGCCCGGGTGGAGGTGATGAGCGCGCTGGTCAGCTTCGAGCGGGTCTTCGAGGTGCTCGACCTCAAGCCGCTGATCGAGGAGAAGCCCGACGCCCGCCCGGTCCCCGACGGGCCGGTGGCCGTCGAGTTCGACGACGTCCGCTTCGGCTACCCCGCCGCCGACCAGGTCTCCCTCGCCTCCCTGGAGGAGGTCGCCACCCTGGACGGCCGGGGCGGCGCCGAGGTGCTGCACGGCGTCTCCTTCCGCGCCGAACCCGGCCAGACCGTCGCCCTGGTCGGCTCCTCCGGCGCCGGCAAGTCCACCGTCGCCCAACTGCTGCCGCGCCTCTACGACGCCGGCTCGGGCGCCGTCCGGGTCGGCGGCGTCGACGTCCGCGAGCTGACCGCCGCCTCGCTGCGCGCCACCGTCGGCATGGTCACCCAGGACGGCCACCTCTTCCACGACACCGTCCGCGCCAACCTGCTGCTGGCCGCGCCCGACGCCACCGACACCGACCTGTGGACCGCCCTCGGCCGGGCCCGCCTCGACGACCTCGTACGGTCCCTGCCGGACGGCCTGGACACGGTGGTCGGCGAACGCGGCTACCGCCTGTCCGGCGGTGAGCGCCAGCGGATGACCATCGCCCGGCTGCTGCTGGCCCGGCAGCGCGTCGTCATCCTCGACGAGGCCACCGCCCACCTGGACAACACCTCGGAGGCGGCCGTCCAGGAGGCGCTCACCGAGGCGCTGGCCGGCCGGACCGCCGTCGTCATCGCGCACCGCCTGTCCACGGTCCGCAGCGCCGACCAGATCCTGGTCGTCGAGGCCGGCCGGATCGTGGAACGCGGCACCCATGACACCCTCCTCGCCGCCGGCGGCCGGTACGCCGAGCTGTACCGTACGCAGTTCGCGGACCGCCCGGCCGACGCCGCCGTCAGGGCTTCGTCTGGGACCGGAACTCGGTAGGTGTCATCCCCGTGTGCTGCCGGAAGAACGCGCTGAACACGGTCGGATACCCGAACCCGATCCGCTCCCCGATCACGGCCGGCGGCAGCGCGGTGTGGATGAGCAGGCGTTTGGCCTCCAGCAGCACCCGGTCGTCGATGTAGCGTTTGGCGCCGACCCCGAGGGCCGCCCGGGTGGCCCGGGTCAGCGTGCGCGGGCTGTAGCCCAGCCGGGCGGCGTAGTCCTCCACCCGGTGGGTGCGCCCGAAGTCCTCCTCGACCGCCCGCCGGAACCGGTCGAACGGCTCGCGGCCGGCCCCGCGCGTCCGGCGGCGCGGGTCGGCGAGGTGGACCAGCCGCACCAGGATCACCGCGAGCAGGTCGCGCAGTGTCTCGACGTACGCCTCCAGCGTCAGGTCACCGAGCCCGGCGTGCTCCGCCACCAGCGCGTCAAGCAGCCGCAGCAGCGCCGCCTGGCGCGCCGGGTCCGGGGTGATCAGCCGGTAGGGGGCATGCTCGCCGTCCCGGATCAGGGCGTCCGTCGCGGCGCTCGGGAAGCCGGTCGGGAAGACCAGCACGGTGGCGTCGGCGTCCGCCCCGGGGCCGGCGGTGGCGTCTGCACCCGTCCCGGAACCGGCGGTCACGTCTGCACTCGCCCCGGGGCCGTCCGGGAACTGGAGCACCTGCCCCGGCCACACCCACAGCCAGTCGCCCGCGCCCAGGGTGTAGGTGGTGAAGTCCACCGCGCACACCAGCCGCCCGCCCCGGACCGCGACGACCAGATGGAAGGCGGGCCGCACCGGCGCGGTGAGCGGGCGCTCCCGCTCCTCGGCGCGGGCGGCGAGGCCCGGCAGATCGAGCACTTCGAGGCCCGGCGGCCGGCCCGGCGTCGGGTGGTAGGACACGGTCGGAACGCCGCCCGTCGGACGGCCGGCCGCGAACTGTCCGTTTTTCTTCATCGCGTGCCCGAGTGTATGCCGACCACCCTCCCCGGCCGGTCCTAGGTTGGCGGGAGCCGTCCGCGAGCCGCAGGAAGGACCGATCACCCATGACCATCGAGTTCGCCACCCGCTACCGCCAGCGCTCCCACATCCCGCCGGAGCCGGGCAAGCCGTACTTCATCGAGAAGGGCATGGGCGACCGCGCCCACCTCTTCACCGACATGTTCACGATCTACGCCGGCGGCGAGCAGACCGAGAACACGTTCAACTTCTTCACCTGCGAGGGCCCCAAGGGCGACATCATCCCGGCCCACTCGCACCCGGACACCTACGAGGTCTTCTACATCACCGACGGCGCCGTGCGGCTGTTCGTCGAGGACACCGAGGGCGAGCAGTACGAGAAGCTGCTCACGGTCGGCGACTTCGGCTTCGTCCCGAAGAACTGCCCGCACGCCTACCGCATCGAGCGCCACCACAGCCGCATCGTCGGCGTCGCGGCCGGCCCCGGCGGCACCTTCGAGCGGTTCTTCGAGAACCTCGGCACCCCCACCGACGAACTCTCCCCGCCGCAGCGCCCGTACGTGCCCGAGCCGCAGAAGTTCGCCGCCGTGCCGCAGCAGTACGACGTGAACTTCCTGCCGGACCACAAGTGGCGCACCGGAAAGTGAGGAGCGGCGCATGAGCACCCCCGGATACCTCGACGTCCACGCCCACTTCGTCACCGACTCCTACGTCCGCCAGGCCCGCGCGGCCGGCCACGAGCTGCCCGACGGCGTGCCCGCCTGGCCCACCTGGTCGGCCAAGGCGCACCTGGAGCTGATGGACCGCTGCGGCATCGAGACCTCGATGCTGTCGGTCTCCTCGCCCGGCATCCACTTCGGCGACGACACCGCCGCCCGCGCACTGGCCCGCGAGGTCAACGAGGACGGCGCCGAGACCGTACGCGCCCACCCCGGCCGCTTCGGCCTGTTCGCCTCCCTGCCGCTGCCGGACGTCGACGGCGCCCTCGTGGAGCTCGCGTACGCCTACGACACGCTCGGCGCCGACGGCGTGGTGCTGGAGACCAACACCCACGGCACCTACCTCGGCAACCCGGACCTGGAACCGGTCTGGGCCGAGCTGGACCGGCGCGGCGCGGTGGTCTTCCTGCACCCCACCTCGCCGGTGTGCTGGGAGCAGTCGGCGCTCGGCCGCCCGCGCCCGATGGTCGAGTTCATCTTCGACACCGCCCGCACCGTCACCGACCTGCTGATGTCCGGCACCCTCGACCGGTACCGGAACCTCACGGTGATCGTCCCGCACTGCGGCGGCGCCCTGCCGGTCCTCGCCGACCGGATCAACGGCTTCATGAAGATGTTCATGCCGGCCGGCACCGACGCCCCCGACGCCGTCGCCCAGCTCCAGCGCCTCTACTACGACCTGGCCGGCCCCGCCCTGCCCCGCCAGCTCCCCGCGCTGCTGAACCTGGTCGGCACCGACCGCCTGCTGTACGGCAGCGACCACTGCTGGACCCCGGCCGCCGGGGTGGAGGCGCACATCGCGGGCCTGGACGCGGCGCCCGCCCCCGAGGGCCACCCCGACTGGCGCACCCTCACCACCGCCAACGCGCGCCGCATCCTGCCCCGTACCGCCTGACGTAAGGCACCGCCGTGACCTTCCCCTTCCACCTGCTGGCCCCGCCCGACCCGGCGACACTGCCGCTGCCGCACCCGGCCCGCCCCGCAGACGGAGTGACGCTGCTGCGCGGCGCGGTGTACGCCGTCCGGGACGGCAGCCGCCCGCTCACCGCCGACGTGTGGCGGCCCGCGGACGCCGCCGGCCCACTGCCGGTCGTCGTCTTCGTGCACGGCGGCGCCTGGCACACGGGGCTGCGCGACGACCTCGGCCCCCGCTTCCGCGACTGGACACCGGGCCCCTTCGCCCGGCTCGCGCAGGCCGGATTCGCCGTCGTCTGCCCCGACTACCGGCTCAGCGGCGAGGCCCCGCACCCCGCCCAGCAGGACGACCTGGCCGCCGTACTGGCCTGGCTGCGCACCCGCGCCGCCGACCTCGGCGTCGACCCCGCGCGCACCGTCCTGTGGGGCGAGTCGGCCGGCGGCCACCTCGCCGCGCTGACCGCGCTCACCCAGCCGGCCGGCACCGTCGCCGGGTGCGTCACCTGGTACGCCCCCACCGACCTGCCCGGCCTCGCCGAGGACCGGCCCGAGGGCACCTACGACGCCCACGACCCGGCCTCCTTCGAGGCGCTGCTGCTCGGCGGCGCCCCCGCCGACCGGCCCGGCGCGGCCCGCGCCGCCAGTCCGGTCACCCACGCCGGCCCCGGCGCGCCGCCCTTCCTCCTCCTGCACGGCACCGACGACTCCCTGGTCCCCGCCCGGCAGTCCGTCCGCCTCGCCGAGGCCCTGCGCGCCGCCGGGCACCACCCCGACCTGCGGCTGGTCGGCGGCGGCGACCACCTGTGGGTCGGCCTGGCGGAGGCGGACGTGGCGGACTGCTACGCCCGTACCGTCGCCTTCGCCCGCCGCTGCACGGGCGGCTGAGGCCGCGCCGGGCACGTCAGAGACGTGCCTCCAGGTCGAGCAGCAGGGTGCGCAGGTCACCGGCCGCCCGGTGCCGCCCCTCGACGTCCAGGGCGCGCAGCAGATCGGACTCGAAGGCGTAGTGCCCCTCGAGATCCCGGTCCAGGTCGGCCACCCCCTCCGGGGTGAGGCTCACCAGGGAGGACCGCCCGTCGTCCGGCGAGGCCGTACGGGCGATCCACCCCTCCTGCTCCAGCCGCTTCAGCCGGCCGCTCAGCCCGGCGCCGGAGACCAGCATGGCCTGCCGCAGCCGGGTCGGCGTCAGCGCGTACGGCGGCCCGGCCCGGCGCAGCGCCCGCAGGACGTCGAAGTCGCCGAGGTTGTTGACGACCATGCCGGGGCGCCGGCGCAGCCGCCGGCTCTGCGCCTCCTCGATCAGCTGGGCCAGCCGCTGGACGCGGGCGAGCACCTCGCCCGGCGAGACGTCCAGCCGCGGCCAGGCCGCCGCCCACTCCTGCGCCGCGGCATCGACGGCGTCAGCGCTCATATTTCGTTCGCTTCCTTCCCAGTGGCTGTTCTTTC
Organism: Streptomyces sp. JW3; assembly: GCF_052216785.1. Classification (NCBI taxonomy): domain Bacteria; kingdom Bacillati; phylum Actinomycetota; class Actinomycetes; order Kitasatosporales; family Streptomycetaceae; genus Streptomyces; species Streptomyces sp. JW3. The sequence continues at coordinate 8,170 of NZ_JBQOUX010000065.1, forward strand.
ACCCTACTCCCGCACGCCCGCCGGTCTCCGCTCGGCATTTGTTTCGCTCGCGAACTACCTATACTCTCGGTGATATGCGTAGTGAGAGTCTTTCCGGTCCGGCCCCGGCCCCGTCCGACACCGCGGCCCGCGACGCGCTGGCCCCCCGGCGCCGTTCCCCGGGCATCGTGCTGGCGAGCACCAGCCTGGGCACCCTGCTGGTGATCCTGCTGACCTCCGGCCTCAACATCGCCTCCCCCGAGATCCGCACCACCTTCGACGCGGGCGGCACGGCCATCGGCTGGGTGCTCTCCGGCTACACGCTGGCCTTCGCCATGCTGTCGCTGACCGGCGGCGCGCTGACCGACCGGTTCGGCGCCCGGCGGATCTTCCTGGCGGGGCTGGGGATCTTCACCGTCTTCAGCCTGGTGGCCGCCGCCGCCCCCACCGTGGGCCTGCTGGTCGTCGGCACCTTCGGCGAAGGGGTGGGGGCGGCCCTCGTCCTGCCGTCCGCGCTGGCGCTGATCCAGTTCGTGTACCAGGACGTCCCCGGCCGGCTGTCCTGGGCCATCGGCATCTGGGCCGGCGCCAACGCGCTGGGCGCGGCCCTGGGCCCGGTGCTGTGCGGCGCGCTGGTGTCGGTGTCGTCCTGGCGCGCGATGTTCCTGGCCGTCGCCGCCCTGGCCGTCGTCTTCGCCCTGGTGGGCCGGCCCGTACTGCCGCTGCTGCGCGGCGGCGGGGCCCGCCTCGACCTGCCCGGCCTGCTGGTCATGGTGGTGCTGCTCGGCCTGGTGGCCTTCCTCGCCCACGACTGGCGCTCGCTGCCCCCGGCCGCGCTGGCCGCCGGTGTCGTACTCGCCTGCGCGGCGGTGTGGCTGTTCGGCCGGGTGGAGCGGCGGGCGTCCGCGCCGATGCTGCCGCTGAGCCAGCTGCGGGACGTGCCGTTCAGCGCCAACGCCGTGGTCACGGTGGTGGGCACCGCCGCGTTCTTCGGCACCCTCTACATCGTCAGCATGGGCTTGCAGGACGAACTGGGCATGACGCCCTTCGTCGCCGGAGTGGCGCTGCTGCCGCTGGCCGGCGGCAACATCGTCGCGGCGCTCGCGGCCGGCCGCACCATCGGCCGGCTCGGTGTCCAGGGCGCGATGGTCCTCGGGTCGGCCCTGCTGATCGCCGCCCTGGCCGTCATCCCGCTGGTCTTCGACCACTACGGCGCGCTGGTCGCCCCGCTGGTCCTGATGGGCGCCGGCTGGGGCCTGCTGGTCCCCACCACCTCCGCCGCCGGCCTGGCCCGCGCCCAGCGCGGCAAGGAGGGCGTCGCCTCGGGCGTCACCGCGGGCGGCCGCGAACTCGGCGCCGCACTCGCCGCCGCGGTACTGCTGCCGCTCGGCGTCCGGGCGGGCGTGTGGAGCGCGGCGGCGGTCGGCGCCGCGTCCCTGGCCGTGGTGCTGCTCGGCGTGCGCCTGCGCGACCGGGGCGGAGCGGAGGATCGCTGACGGAACGGCGCCCTGCCCTTGGGGCCGGTCCCGAGGCTGCGATCAGCCGTCGGCCGGCCGCAGCCGTACCGGCAGGGCCTGGTGGCCGTTGCTGATCAGCGACGGAAGCGGCAGCAACTCCTCGGCCGGTACGGCGAGTTCGAGGCCGGGGAACCGGTCGAAGAGACCGCTCAGCGCGGTGCCGACCTCCAGGCGGGCCAGCGGGGCGCCGAGGCAGAAGTGCGCGCCGTGCCCGAACGCCATGTGGTCCTTCACCTGCCGGGTGAGGTCGAAGCGGTCGGCCGTGGCACCGTGCCAGCCCGGGTCCCGGCTCGCCACGCCGAAGGAGGCGAGGATCGCGTCCCCCCGGGCGATGGTCTGCCCGTCCGGCAGCGGAATGTCGGCGAGGGCGAATCGCAGCGGCAGGTGCTTGACCGCGGGTTCGTACCGCAGCGTCTCCTCCACCACGTCGCCCCAGCCGGCCCGCCCGGCCCGCAGGTGGCCGAGTTGCTCGGGATCGGTCAGCAGGGCGGTGACCGCCTGGTCGATGACGTTGACCGTGGTCTCGTACCCGGCGCTGATCATCAGCAGCAGCGTGTCGCGCAACTCGCCGTCCGTGAAACCCCTGCCGTCGCCCTCCTCGTCGCGGGCGGTGATGAGCAGCGAGGTCAGATCGTCGCCCGGCGCGGCCCGCTTGGCCGCGATCAGCCGGTCCAGCGACTCGTACAGCCCGGCCGTGTTGGCGGCCGCCTCCTCGGCGGTCAGCGTGGTGGCGAAGACGGCGTCGACCATGGCGCGGAACCCCTTGCCGTGGTCGTCCCCGACGCCCATCAGCCGCCCGATCACGGCGATCGGCAGCGGATAGGCGAACTCCTCGCGCAGGTCCACGACCTCTCCGGCGGGCCGGGCGGCCAGCTCGTCGAGGAGGGAGCCGACGATCGCCTCCACGTCCGGCCGCAGCGCCTGGACGCGCCGGGCGGTGAAGGCCGGCGCGACCATCCGGCGCAGCCTGCGGTGATCGCCGCCGTAGGCGGTGAACATGTTGTCCACCGCGATCCACAGCGCGAGCGGCCAGGTGGCGAGGGTCTCGGCGTACGCGGGCCAGTGCGCGCGCCCGTCCTTGGACACCTGCTCGCTCGTGAGCAACTGCCGCAGCAGCCGCGGGTCACCCACCGACCAGGCGGTCAGCCCGAGGACGTCCACCCGGGTGGCCGGCCCCCGCGCGCGCAGCGCCCGGTACTCGGCGTGATGGTCGCGGGCGGTGGGGTCGAGGACGAGTTTCCGCTGCTCGGACACTCGCGTTCCCTTCGACGGACGCTGCCGGGCGGGGCGGGGCGGGTGGTCCGGTGGCGGTGCGGTGGCGGACCACACCGAATGTCATAGTGCATCCGGCACCCGGCGGATAAGACCGTTTTCGGGCTGTCTCAAGGACGAGCGCCGGCGGAAGCAAGGTCGACGACGACCTGCACGGTCTTCGTCCCGGGCAGGAGCCGGCTCTCAGGCGGGAACTGTGCGCAGCAGCGCACGGGTCTCGGCGACCACCCGCGCGTTGAACGCCGGGTCGTGCACCTGTGCGGAACCTCGCATGGGGCGTCCCTTCTCGTCGTAATAGACGCCGGTGGCGTCCGATTCGTCGGTGAGTACCCGGGTGATCAGGCGAGCGGCGGTGCCCGGGTTGGTCCAGTACTTGATGAGCGGGGCCAATGGCGAGAGCGCGTACTTCGACAGCAGACGCAGGAACAGGTTGGCGTCACGGCCGAGATCGGTGCCGGGAGCGAAGCCGGGCTCGATGGCGTTGAACCGCAGTCGGGGTGTCTCGCGGGCGAAGGCGAACACCGTCGCCAGGCCGCACTGCTTGGACGTGGCGTAGGCGTCTCCGCCGGGCAATTTCGAGCCGCCGGGCTGCCACTCGCCACGGGCACTCGCCTCGGCGGAGAGGTACCGGGCACCACGGAAACCCGACATGGTGGCGGGCCTGCGCTCCGGATCCTCCACGGCCGAGACGATGAACACCACGTGCGTGCCGTCTTCGAGGTGGGGCACGAGCGTCTCGGTGAGTACGAACGGCCCGATGTGATTGGTCGCGTAGGTGATGTCCCAGCCGAGGGCGTTCGTACCGGGGCGGCTGGGGAAGACGCCGGCGTTGTTGAGCAGGCCGGTGACCGGCAGGCCGAGCCCGACGATCTGGGCGGCGGCGCGTCGCACGCTGGTCAGGTCGGCGAGATCGCATAGGACGGACACGGCCTTTCCGCCGCTGTCTTCGATGCTCCCGCGCACGTCATCGAGCTTGGCGGCGTCGCGCCCGACCAGCACGACGGTGCCGCGCTTGGCCAGTTCGAGGGCGGTGCGGCGACCGAAGCCGGAGGTCGGGCCGGTGATGACGTAAGCCTTGTCGGGCATGGCACTCCTGAAGGAATCTGACTAGTCAGTCATTAATGGATGTGGGTGGATAGGGGGAAGGGGGCCCGGGGCGGGGTCAGCCGATCACGCGCCAGAGCGCGTCGAAGCCGGACTGCTTGTGCTCCTCGGAGCCGTCCGGGTCGCCGATGATGTAGTCGATGGTGGCCTCGGCCAGGGCATTGCACAGCGTGAACACCAAGGTCGCCGGGGCGTCGCGCATGGGGCCGTTCGCCCGGCTGCGCTCCAGGATCTCCCCGATGTCTGTCATGGTCCGGCTCGCGGACTCATGGGCGGATGCCGTGATCTCGTCGGAGACCTGGAGTTGCGCCAGCGTGCGGCGCTTGTGGGGATCGGCCGTCGCCCAGTCCATCCATCGTGACCACACGTGCAGCAGTTGGGTGCGCGGATCGGCCGCGGGCAGGCCGCCGAGCGCGGCTGCCGCCATCTCGCCCTTCAGCTCCCGGTAGAGCTGGTTGAGCAGATCCGCTTTGGTGTCGAAGTAGGTGAAGAGCGACCCATTGGAAACGCCGGCTTCCTTCGCGATCGCCGCCGTCGCCGCGCCCAGTCCCTGAACGGCGATGATCCGGGTGGCGGCATCCATGATTGCCGCGCGCTTGTCGTCGCTCCTCGGTCTGGGCATGAGAACAGCATGTAGGAGAGTGGTTAGTCAGTCAAGTGAGGTCGGCTGGTGTCCGATCTGATGGTCGAGTGATCGAGTCGTGCTGTGGTGAGCGTCACGAGAGTCCTCGGAAGCCGTTGCGTACGCTGATCGCGGCCGTTCGCGAGGAGTGCCGGGGGGCGTGAGGGCGACCCCCAAGGCCCCTCCCGGCGACTCGATGTAGAGTGTCGAGACAGCCCTTGACCTGCAAAAACGCAGGCAGGGAGCCTACTTCTGGGAGTGCCCCGATGATGCGTACCATGTTCAAGTCCAAGATCTACTATTTGGACATTTGCGCAGGTCAGAGGCATGATGGAGTCGCTCAGGTCAGCAAACGGCACTGGCCTTCGCTGCGGAAGCGGCGGCGGTCGGGATCGTGGGACGCGGCGAGGGGCAAGAGCGCAAGGTCTGCTCAGAGTTGTTTGAACGCGGTGCGGCGGACGCCTGGAAGTCGTGTATGCCCGTTCGACGGGCTCGCCGAATGGGTTGCGGAGAGGGACGAGGAATTCCCTTCCATCGAGGGTGCGGCCGTGGTCTTTCTGGCATAAGAGCAGGCTGCGTTCGTCATCGACCACCTGCTGTGCTTCGACGGTGCACCAACATGCCTAGAACCGATTGCCCGTGGCTGCCGACAGGCGGGGCGGCGGCCACTAGCCGGCATAGGCACCATTGAGGACGTGGAGTATGCGGCACGACTGTTTTCGTGCAGCGGTACGGCCCGGTTGCGGTCGTCACTGGGGCCTCGTTGGGCTTCGGCCGTTCGTTCGCCACCCACTTGGCCGGCCATGGCCTCGATGTGGTCCTGGTCGCCCGGCGCGGCGGTCGACTGCGGCAACTGGCCACGGAGCTGCGGGACGCGCACCGGGTGGACGTCACTGTGGTATGGGCCGATCTCGCTGATCCGGCGGCGCCTGACCAGATCCTCGAGGCCGTGGCTGGTCTGGACGTGGGTTTGCTGGTCAACAACGCCGGGTTCGGCGAAGGGAACGTTCGAGGAGGGAGACGCTGACGTCCTTTCGTCGATGCAGGGTCAACTGCTTGGCGCCGATGCTGCTCGCGCACGGACTCGCCCCCCGGCTGAAGTCGCGAGGCCGCGGGGGGTGTGCTCTTCACCAGCTCGGTCGAAGGCCTGATGGGGTGTCCCTACTCGGCCGTGTACTCAGCCACCAAGGTCTACCTGAACGCCCTCGGTGAAGCGTTGTGGGCGGAACTCAAACCCGCGCCCGTGGACGTCCTCACACTCTGCCCGAGGCTACTGAGACGGAAGCGCCAGGTCTTCAGGGTCGCCCGCACGATGATGGCCAGTTCGATGGCGCACTGACTGTGCGTTCTCGGGTCGGCCGGCCAAGACGCGCGGCCGTGCTCCCCCCGCTGTGCCGGTGGTGCGTAGATCACGGTGATCCCGGAGGACTGCTCGTGGGTCCGACAGTGGACTGTCGAACTATGAGTTCCGGCTGGAGAGCGATGTGGGTGTGCTCATGAGGCACGCCGTTGGTGGTTTCTTCGATGAGGAGCCGCCCCGCTTCACGTCCCATGGCACGAGCCGGTCGTCTGACCGAGGTGAGGGGCACGACGGAGGTCGCGGCGAAGTCGATGTCGTCGTGGCCGATCACAGCGATGTCCTCGGGCATGCGCAGCCCGGCTGTGTACAGGGCCTGCATGACCCCCAGGGCGAGCAGGTCGTTGGCGCAGAAGACTGCAGTTGGTCGTGCGTCCAGGGCGATGAGGCGTTGACCGGCGTCCCGTCCGGCGGCAACGGTCAGATCGTGACAGGGCAGCTCCCGCAGGGCCGTTGCGGGCAGACCTGCCCTGCACACCGCGTTGAGGGCTCCCTGGCGCCGGTCCCGCACCTGTTGGAGGCGGTCCGGTCCGCTGACGTAGGCGATGCGGCGGTGCCCCAGCTCGATCAGGTGCTGTACAGCAGCCCGGCCGCCCGCGAAGTCGTCGATCCCGACAGAGCAGGCGGATGGCTGAGGGGCGTTCTGATCGGCGATGACGAAGGGGATCGCGTTGCGACGGAATGCCGCCACAGTCTTCCCCACACCCTCCCCGGATGCCAGCACGGCCCCGCGGACCTGATGCGAGGACATGAGCGTCATGTGCCGAGCGGCTTCGGCGGGAGCACGTGTGCCGGCGCACACCATGACACCGAGGTCGAGTTCGTGAGCGACCTCCTCGACGCCGGCGGTCAGGGCACTGAAGAAGGGGTTGGTCAGATCGAGCACCATGACCGCGAGCACCCGGGAAGCCCACCCCCGCAATTGCCTGGCGCCTTCGGCGCGCACATAACCCAGTGTCTCGATGACCTCCAGGACGCGGACCCGGGTGGCTTCCGCCACGATCTCCGGGCGGTTGAGCACATTGGAGACAGTACCGAGTGACACACCGGCTGCACGCGCTACGTCTTTGACGCCGACAGGGCGGCGCGCATCGTGACCCTTCGCGGATTTCCGGAGAGGCCTGGCTGCTGTGAAGCTCATGGAGCGCTCCGAGGCCATGTGTCTGCCGCACGCTGCTGCGCCGGTATGAAGCGGCCGAGCCCGGACGGCTTCGTCACTGGCCGCCGTCCGCGACGGTTCGCAGGCGAACAGCTATGTAGGGTAGCGCCGGCAGGGAGAGGGTGAAAGACCCTTCGTAGACGTCGGGAAGCTCGGTGATCGTCATGTTCCATGTGTCGATGATCTCGGCCCGGCAGCGGATCCCTTCGTCGAGGAGGAAGGAGCGACGGCGGGGTTGGCTCACGCCGAAGTACGTGAGGTAGTAGCGCTGGTCCACGCCACCGGTCGGGAAGTCGAAGTCCGAGGCAAGCGGGTCGATACCGGGGGCGTCGGCCGGGGTCTGCTCCAGTACGGATCGCAGGAATCTCAAGCGGGCGGTGCTCTCGCCCTTCAGCGTGCCACCCTTCGACCACCACAGCGCGTCCTCCTCGTCGAGATAGCACTCGCCGTGGGTGACGTATCCGCCGCGTACCACCCCCTCCCAGCAGCGGCGGATCAGTTCCTGAGGTGTCAGGTTGCCCCAGCCCCAGTCGATGTCTCCCTCGTATCCCAGCTCGTCGATCGTGACCGGCTTGCCCCAGCGCTCCCGCCATGCGCTGGTGCCCTCAGGGGTCCGTTGGATGCTGGAATGGGTGACCCAGTCCGCGCTGTTGTCGTAGAGATCGACCCAGTTGTGCACACTCATCAGGTGCCCGTGCGGATCGCTCTCCCCGATCACGGCCGCAGCCCGGTGCCAGTGCGCGGCATCTTTCGCCCACATGAGGTCGTACTCGTTGGCCAACGACCACCAGACGTTGGCATGGGAGGAGAGCCGCGCGACCACGTACCGCAGATAGCGGGCGTCGGCGTCCGCGCCCATGTCCGAGAAGCCCCAGCGGTCGTACGGGTGGAACAGGATGAGGTCGGCCTCGACACCGAGGTCGCGCAGCTGCTCTATGCGTCCTTCGAGGTGACGGAAGAAGGCGGGATTCGGGCGCCGGAAGTCCCAGCCGGTGGCCGGCGAGCCCTCGAACGGGTAGCGCTCGGGCTCCTCGGTGTTGTGGTCGTAGGACTTGGGGAAGACGCCCATCCTGATCTTGTTGAACGGTGCTTCCGCCAGGGACTGGAGTGTCGACCTTTCCACCTTCTCGTCCTGGTGGGTCCAGGCGTACGCGGTCGTGCCCACGGGCAGATACCGTGTGCCGTCGGCATAACGGAAGTGGAAGCGGCCGTGAACGCGGACCGGACCGTGCTCCCCGGACACCGCCGCACCGCAGTCGAAGGTGCCGCTGATCGTGTCGAGAGACCGGGCGTTGCTGCTGGTGCGGTAGGACCAGTCGCCCTCCTCGTCCGGCATCAGCCGAATCCGGTAGACCCCGTCGCCGTCGTAGAAGCCGGTTGCGGTCAGGGTGCGGTCACCGCGGCGGAACTCCGCGCTCAGCTCCACGTCGGTGAAGGGGTTCCCATGTGCGGGCCCGTGCAGCACCAGCTCGAAGACGCGCCATCGTGGGACTGTCGTCGGCTGTTCGGCATGGGCGCTCCCGAGTGGAATGTCCGCCGCCTCGTAGTCGTCGGAGACGACAATCGGCGGCTCTTCGACGTACTCGCCGGTGACGGGCGTCTCGGGGACGGAGGCCAGCGCCGCGTACAGCCTTTCCACGGCGGCGGGGTTGGCGCGCGTGGCCGACGCCACGCCCGTCACCTGCCGCAGTGTTCCGTGCCGGAACTGGACGTGGGTCCAGTCGTCCTCGATGCCGGGCAGGTGTTCGCGTATCACGGTTGCTGCCCGCTCGTTGCGCAGCACGTCGCGGAGAATGGAAGCGGGACCGTAGGGCATCTGTTACTTCCTGCTGAATCGCGGTGGGGGTGAGGACGGGCGAGAGGGGGCCCGCGCATGAGAGCGCCACGCTCGCGGAGCATGGCGTCCTCGTGCGCGCGGCTGTCGCGTCAGGTCACCACGACCCGCACTCGGCCGAGGTTCTGCACCCTGGCGAACGGTGAGTCCTCACGGCCTTCGCGCTGGGTGGTGGCGCGCAGGGCCGGGAAGTAGGTACCGGGCTCGGTGTAGGTGAAGGTGGCACGCACCTCCACACTGCGTCCCCCGGGGCCGAAGGGCCGTTCCGCGAACGTTCCCTGCCCGGCGAAGTCCCACTCGGTGGACACGATGCGGCCGGCTCCCGGGGGAAGCTGGATCGTGCCCCGCAACGTCACCGGCCGGCCCGCGGTGACGCGGACGTGGTCGGTACCGTCGGCCGTCAGTCGCACGACGGGCTGGATCCCGAGACGCGTCCTGGCAGTCGACGGCACCTTGATCTGGTTGTCGGCGGAGACGGTGTAGGCCGTGGAGTGAGCGGGCGATACGCCCTTCTCGACCCAGTCGCTCAGCTCGCGCAGGGCGTGCTGGAGCATGCCGTTGAACTCGACAAGGCGAGCGGCGCGGGTACCGGTGACGGCGCCCTCCTGGTGGTCGGCGCAGTCGTTGTAGTAGAGCCGGAACATCTCGTCGAGGCGTCGCTCACCGAGAGCTTCCCGCACTCGGGACCGGTACCAGTCGCCGGGCCAGGGGCAGGCGTCGGAGTCGAGCAGGTTGGCGACCACGATGACCTTGCCGCCGATCTTGCCGGTGTGCGTGCCGCCGTCGCTGACACCGGTGGAGATGAGGGGCCCCACTTGCACGTCACGCTGCGGGTACAGCGGTTGCCCGTCACGGCCGAGGTATTGGTCATAGGTGTAGAAGCCAGGGCGCTCCGGGACCTGGTACCGGTGGTAGGCGCGGAACGCGAGCGTCCAGCGGTTGTCGGTACGAAGCCCGCGCCCGGTGCCGATCGCGTCGAGTACCTCGGCCGACGTGCCGCCATCGAGGGTCAGGGTGCGGGTCGCCCGGTCCAGGACACCGGACACCGTCCCGGCCGCGGTCGTCCCGGCGGCGTCGTAGACGGTGTGCGTGAGTCCCTCCGAGCTGTCGTTGGCAGGCACGCTGTCGAGGACCAGGCCGGTCGGCACGTTCCGCGCGTCCCTGTGGACCTTCACGATCGTGGCGGTGTGATCGATCCGCGCGGCCCGGAAGATGTCGCCGAGCGCCGACTGCTCGGTGCCGAGGTAGCCCGGCTCGCCCCAGAAATCGTCCGCGTAGGTCGGGTCCATCGAACGCAGCGCTTCGGTGAAGCCGAGGAGCCCGTCCGCCGCCGACATGCCGAGCACGTACTCGTGGTCCTCCCAGGCTCGCAGGGGGACACCCATCCGCGTGATCTCCAGCAGCATGTCCCGCTCCACCTCGTCGAGGCCGGCGTAGGGATCGCTGTCGCTGCCGGGCGTGACCGCCGCGGCGATCTGCGGACCCTTCTCCGCCAGGACCAGGCGGGCCATGGCGCGCACGGTGAAGGAGTTCGGGATGGACGCCGGTGTGCCGGGGATGAAGGGCACGGCGCCGTCCCACACACCTCGGGTGTTCTCCATGGCGCCGATGGTCTGGTAGGAGCCTCCACTGCCGCCGTAGAGGTAGCCGTGGATGCGCCGGCTCGACCCGTAGTACTCGGCCGCGACCGTTCTGGAGAACTTGGCCGCCGCCGCGTCGACCCGGTAGCCCCCGCCCCCGTTGGTCTGCACGGTGTAGGCACCGCTGTCCGCGCCGAAGGCGATGTCGGTCGCGGACGGGTTCTCGTCGTACTCCGGGTACACCTTCTGGAAGAACCGGCCCTGCCACTGCTTCTTGGGCGGCAGGCAGAAGGTGAACTTCTTGTCCGTGCCGTCGAAGTGGCCGGACACCTTGTGGTGCGGTACCGGTTCGGTCACATCCTGTTCACTGTCGATCACAGGCTTGCCGTACAAGGGATCCGCACAGTCGGCGGTGATCTGGAGCGGCCCGCCGGTCTCCCGTGCCGTGCACTGCGATGCCGCGGTGTCGGCGGCCCGGGCGGTCGTCATCGACGAGCTGCCCAGCACGACCACGACACCTGCCGTCGTGCCCTGCACGAAGCGTCGCCTGGACCAGGCAGCGGACCGCGGACCGGGTACGGCGCTGTCGGTCGACGTGCCGCGGTCCTTGCCTTCTTCCTTCATGGGTTTCTCCTCGTGCGGACGGACACTCGAGCCGGCAAGACCGTCAGCGGGCGTCGGACTTCTCCGGGACGGCGGAGCGCCGTTCCTGGGCGGCGAGTTCGAGCCGCTTGGCGCGCCGGGCGCGTTGCTTCTTGGGATCCGCGACCGGGGCCGCCATCTGCAGCTTGCGGGTGTACGGGTGGTCCGGAGCCGTCGAGACCTGCCGCGCCGCGCCGATCTCGACGATGCGGCCCTGGTTGAGGACGGCGATCCGGTCGCTGACCTGGTTGACCACACCCAGGTCGTGGCTGATGAACAGATACGCCACACCGGTCTCCCGCTGGATGTCCTGGAAGAGGGCGAGCACCCGGGCCTGCGTGGTCACGTCCAGGGCGCTGGTCGGCTCGTCACAGATGATGACCGCGGGGTCGAGGGCGAGCGCCCTGGCGATGGCGATGCGCTGCCGCTGTCCACCGGAGAACTCCCGTGGATACCTGCCCCCCGAATCACCGGGGAGACCGACGGCGTCGAGCAGGTCCCGTACCCGCTGCCGGCCGCCCGTCGTGCCGGCGGCGAGGAGGGGTTCGACCAGGATGTCCTCGACGGTCATCGATGGGTTGAGCGACGAGTAGGGGTCCTGGAACACCACCTGGATGCCGGCGGCGACCTTGCGCCGACGGGCCCTTGGAATGTTGCTGATCGTCTCGCCGCGGTAGCGGACGCGGCCCTCGGTGACCGGCGCGAGACCGAGGACGGCACGACCGATCGTCGTCTTTCCCGATCCTGATTCGCCCACCAGGCTCAGCGTCTCACCGGCCTTCAGGTCGAAGGACACGCCGTCGATCACCGTGGTGCGGACACCACGCCGGACACCGTACCGGACGACAAGGTTCTCGACTTCCAGAACCGTCTCCGACATCCGTCACACCTCCACGATCTCGACGCGGCGAGCCGACGCCAGCAGGTCCTGCGTGTAAGCCTGGTCGGGCGCCTCGAAGAGCGTGTCGACGTCGGTCTGTTCCACTATCCGGCCGTCCTTCATCACGCTGACCGTGTCGCAGAGATCCGCCACGACACCGAGATTGTGGGTCACGAGGATCATCGCGAGGCCGCGTTCGTCGCGCAGTTCCCGCAGCAGTTCCAGTACCTCGGCCTGCACGGTCACATCGAGTGCGGTCGTCGGCTCGTCGGCGACGATCAGATCCGGGCCGGAGGCGATCGCACCGCAGATCAGCACCCGCTGCGCCATCCCGCCGGAGATTTCGTGCGGGTACTGCCGGAAGACCCGTTCGGGGTCCTTGATGCCGACCCGCGCCAGCAGGGCGAGCAACTCCCGCTCCGCCTCACGCTTCGGTATCTGCTTCACCGCGAGCAGGCCGTGGACCAGCTGCGTACCGATGGTGAAGCACGCGTCGAGGTTCGACATCGGCTCCTGCGGTACGTACGCGATGCGCCGGCCGCGGGCCGCGCGCATGCGGTCCGTGCTCGCCAGCAGGTCTTCGCCGTCCAGGATGATGCTCCCGCCGAGAACGACGGCCTCCCGGGGCAGGATGCCCAACGTCGAGAAGGCGATCTGTGACTTGCCGGAGCCGGACTCGCCCACCAGACCGTGTATCTCTCCGCGCCGTACGTCCAGGTCCACGCCGTGGACGACCTCCCGCACGCCGCCTTCGCCGTCCGGGTACCCGACGCGCAGGCCCCGGATGGACAGGACCGAGTCCGGGGCTGGCGGAGCCGGCTCGGCGGCGTCCGCCGAGACCCGTTCACGGGCCTGGCGCACTGCTTCCCGGAGTCGGCCCGGCGCCCGCGATGTGGTGTGCTGGGACGACTGGAGCACGTCGCGCAGTGAATTGCCGAGCAGGACGAGCGCCAGGACGGTCAGACTGATGAGCAGGGCCGGCCACAGGACTGCGGTCTTGCTGGTGTAGAGGTTGTTGAAGGCGTCCTGGAGGACTCCGCCCCAGGACGCCTTGTCGGCGTCACCGAGTCCCAGGAAGCCGACGCCGGCCTCGAGGCCGATGCCCGCGGCGAGGACGAACGAGCTGTGGATGATCACAGGGGAGCGGACCGCCCAGAGCACGTGCCGTCCGACGATCCGCAGGTCGGACAGGCCGACCACCTTCGCCGCGTCGACGTACAGTTCGCTTCGGACACCCACCACGATGGACCTGACGAGGCGGAAGTACGAGGGTGCGATGAGGAGTCCGAAGACACTCATGGCGGCGACGACATTGGGGCCGGTCCGGGCGTAGAGGGCGATCAGCAGCACGATCGCGGGCATCGTCATGACGACGTCCGACACCCAGCTGAGGACGGCCTCGGTCCGCCCCCGGTAGAAGCCGGCGGCGAGCCCGCTGGTCACCCCCAGCAGCACCGACACGACCAGGACGACCGCACAGGCGAGCAGAGTCTGCCGGGTGCCCCAGATCAGGCGCGACAGGATGTCCCGGCCCGCCGCGTCGCCACCCAGGAAGTGTCCGGGCGTGAACGGTGCCGCGTTGACCGCGCTCAGCTCGGTGACGTTGGGCCCCACCGGCGCCAGCCAGGAACTGGCGAGCCCTGTGACCAGCACCAGGAACAGGAAGACCAGGCAGCAGACCGCCAGGGGGCTGGCCAGGAGCCGGCGCGAGACCGACTGGACCTTCGCGGTGGGCTCCGGCCGTGACCCGATGGCCTCGGCGGGCTCGGATGTGGTCATCGCGTCCTCGCTTTCGGGTTGAGTGCGGCGTTCGCGAGGTCGCCCAGCAGGTTGACCACCAGCACGATGACGATGACCACCAGGACGACCCCCATCACCACGGGCACGTCGCCCTGCTGGGCGGAGGTGTTGCTGAGGTCTCCCAGACCGGGGAGGGCGAAGACCTGCTCGATGAAGATCGCACCGCCGATGAGGGCGATCGTCTGCAGATTCAGGGCGGTGAGGCCGGGGCCGCCCGCGTTGCGCAGCACATGTCGGAAAATGATCCGTGACTCGCTGATTCCGCGGGCCCGCAGCGTGCGGACGAAATCCTGCGAGAGGGTGTCCATGACGGTGCCACGGAACTGGGAGGCCGAGTTGGCGACCGAGCCCACCAGCAGCGCGAGCACCGGAAGGGTGACCGACTTCAGCCAGCCCGTCGGACTCACGTCGGGGGAGACGTACCCCGTCGCGGGGAAGAGGCGGACCGAGACGGCGAAGGCGAGGGCGAGTCCGATCGCCACGATGAACCCGGGAACCGCTGAACCGAGCACGGTGAGGAACTGGACGATCCGGTCGGTCCACCCGCCGCGCACGGCCGCGGTGACGCCGAGCAGGACACTCAGCACCGCGGTCAGGACGAGGGTCAGGACGATCAGCGTGAGCGTCACCGGCACGCGCGTCGTCAGCGTGGACGCCACGGACTGTCCCGTGAAGAACGAGTCCCCGAGGTCGCCCGTGACCACGCCCTTCAGCCAGTCCCCGTACTGCGTCAGCAGCGGCCGGTCGAGACCGAGCTCGATCATCTTCTGATGGACGTCGGCTGCACTGGCCCGGACCCCCAGGACCGAACGCGCGATCCCGGGACCATTGCCGTACATCAGCATGAAGGTGGCGAAGCTGGTCACGAGCAGTACGGCGACGGCTCGGACGATCTTCTTCAGAAATGCACCCAGCACTGGGGCTCCTATCGCCGTACCGGCCGGCCTACTTGAAGTCCCGCAGCAGCGGATGCAGGGCGGCGAAGTCGCTCATCGTGGGCACCTTGATCTTGGAGCTGTAGGCGTAGAAGCCGTCCGCGTACACCATCGGGACGAACCAGGCCTGCTCGGTGATGTAGCGGTTGATCTCCTGCTGCGCGGCGGTCGCTTCCGCACCGCTGCTGGTGACGACCTTCTGGTAGAGCTTGTCCACCGTGGCGTCGGGCTGGTGCATGACGTTCCAGATGCCGTCGGTCAGGACGTAGTCGAAGATGTCCTGGCGGGACTCACCGTAGTTGCCGAGCTGCCACAGAGGCATCGGGTACTTGCCACTGAGCAGTTCGGTGATGGCGGTGGGGCCGGACAGCGTCACCTGCTTGACCTTGATGTTGAGCAGTCCCAGTTGCTGCTTGACGACCGGTATCAGGGTTTCGAGGCCCTGGCCCTGCATGAACGGGATCTGGATGGTGAATCCCTTCGCGTACCCGGCCTGCGCCATCAGCTTCTTGGCCTTCGCGACGTCGTACGGGTAAGGGTCCTTGAGATCCTTGATGTAGGCGTCGCTGCCGGGCCGGAAGATCTGCGTGGCCGGCTGGGCGAGCCCGTTGTAGAGGCTCTTCGCTATCGACTCCTTGTCGAACACCATGTTCATGGCGCGGCGGACCCGCACGTCGCCCAGTGCCGGGACGCTCTTGCCGAGATGGTCCGTGAGCAGCAGCCGAGTGGTCTTGCCGTGCAGTGTCATGACCTTGAGGCCGGACGCCTTGGCCTCGCTGTACGTGGCCTGCGTGATGAGGGTGCCGTCGATCTGCCCGGTCTTCAGGGCGTTGAGCGAGGCCGTCTCACTGGTGATCACCTTCACCCGGAGCTTCTTGTACGGGTAGGCGTCGGCGTTCCAGTACGCGTTGTTCTTGGTGAAGGCGTACACCGAGCCGTTGGTGGTCGCGGACTCGTCCAGGACGTACGGGCCGGAGCCGACCGGAGCCTTGTTCACCTGGCCCGTGGCCAGGAACTTCGCGCTCGCCAGCTTGACCTCGCACAGGCGCAGGGCGAGCAGCGGGTTCGGCTTCGGCGAGGTGATCACGAAGGTCCGGGAGTCGGGAGTGGAGTACTTCAGCCCGGTCAGCCGGCCGGCGCCGCCGTTGTGCTTCGCCCCGTACTCGAAGGAGGCCTTGACGGACTTCGCGTCCACGGGGGTCCCGTCGGAGAACTTGGCACCGGCGCGCAGATGAACGGTGACCCCGGTGTTGTCCTTCTTGAACTCCCAGCTCTGGGCGGCGTCCGGCTGGGGATCGCCGTTCTTGTCGCACTGGACCAGGGTCTGGTACACCGCCTCAGCGGCCCAGCCCTGGTAGCTGGGCTGGTTGGAGGGGTCCCAGCCCTGGATGTCGGCGGTCATGCCCAGGGTGAGTGTGTCCTTCTGCCCGGCTGCGCCCCCGCTGGCCGAGCCCGCGCTGGTACAGCCGCTCAGAGCGCCGACGGCCAGGATCATGGTCGTCGGCAGGGCGAAGAGGGTGAGTCGTGTGGTGCGCCGCATCGTTGGCTCCTTAGGACGCGGATGGGGCGTGGCCTCGGCTTGGCGCTCGCAGGCCGCGCGGGAGCGTCCCGCGCACCCGGATCAAGGGGCGCGTATCGGACGAAACAAAGAGTGAAACGTTCCAGACTGGAGGCTAGGTAGGGGGTCTGACCCCGTCAAGAGACCGCACGGTCATCGCAGGGTAACGTTTCGGCAACGTGGCTGTGATTCAGGTGTATGCCGGGAGCTAAAGCGGAGGTGACCTCGCACTTTCCGTGCGAGGTCACCTGAGCGCGGGGGTGGGGCGGCCTGGGCGCGCGGTGTTACCCGGTCTGCGCTGTCTTGAGCCTCTGTACCGTTTCAGGCCACCATGCTGCGCACGCGTTACGGCTGGCGTACCTTCCGCCGCGCCGTGCGTCGGGTCGGCGCGGTGCTCGTGCCGCGCGTCATGAGGCGGGGGGCGACGACGTAGTGCACCGGCTGGGTGCGGCCGCCGAGCCGCTCCAGCAGCAGTCGTGCGCTCATCTGACCCGTGAGATGGCCGGATTGGTCGATCGTCGTGAGCGAGACGCGGCCGATCGCGGACGCGTAGATGTTGTCGTACCCGGTCAGGCTGAGATCCCGGGGAACCCGCACGCCCCGTTCCTCCATGGCCCGCAGGGCGCCCAGTGCCGCGATGTCCGCGCCGGCGAAGAGGGCCGTCGGTGGTGACGGACGGTCCAGGAGCTCGAGGGCGGCCCGGTAGCCGCCTTCGTCCGAGTAGGTGCTCTCGATGACATCGGGATTGAGTCCGTGCCGCTTCATCGCGGCGATGTAGCCGTCGCAGCGTGCCGTGTGGGAGAGGATGTGCGGCCGCTCCAGGCCGCCGGACGGATGACTGGTGTGCGCGATGCGCTCATGGCCCAGCGAGACGAGGTGATCGACTATCAGGCGGGCGCCGCCATGGTCGTCGTTGACGACCGTGTCGTAGTGGGCGGAGCCGCCGTGGCGCGCGAGCACCACGGTGGGCAGGCTGGCTCCGAGCTGCTCCAGCCAGCTGGTGCTCATGGTCGGCGCGATGACGATGACTCCGTCGACCTGCCGGTCGATGAACGCCTCGACGGCGCGCTGCTGGCGCTGCGCGGAGTTCCCGCCGGTGATCAGGATCTCCTGGTAGGCAGTGGGCAGCAGTTCGTCCGCGATCCCCTCCGCGACCTGCGGCTGGAAGGGTGAGGAGAGCTCCGTGAGCATCACCCCGATCGTGAAGGAGCGGCCACGCATGGCGCGCGCGCCCGCTTGCGGCCGGTACCCGAGCTTGTCGATCGCCGCGGTGACCTTGGCCCGCATCTGGGCACTGACGCCGTCGTCCCGGAGGACGTTGGAGACTGCGGAGACCGAGACCCCCGCGTGCTTCGCAACGTCCTGGATCGTTACACGACGCGGTTTGGTGTGCGATACCCGGCTCGCGGCACCGGACCGCCGTGGAGCCGCATCGTCCTCCACCGGCGTGTCCGCGTTCTCTTGCAGGTCAGGTTTATTACGGCCTCTGTCCACGTGGTTCATGCTACCGGGACGCCCGCGGAGCGCCGTCGGACCGGTCTCCGACCCTCTTGACACCTCTTTGGGGTACACCTAGATTCCGGTTTCTGGAACGTTACAGACGCCGTCGGTCCTCACGCACCCCCCTTTCACCTGGGCGTGCGGGTACGGGTGCTCCCGCGCAGCAGCGCCGGCACCTCGCTCGGACCCGGTTCCTTCGTGGTGAGAAGTCTGGAGACTTGCATGGCTGCCTCTGCCGCCCCCAGTGCGCCTCGATTCGAGCATCACACCGAGTCCACCCCTGTCCTCGGTGTAGGCACCCGTACCCCCCGCCTGTCGTGGACCGTACGGGAGGCGGACGAGGGCTATGAGCAGACCGCGTACGAGGTGGAGGTCGTCCGGGACGGCAGCACGGAGACCTACCGGGTGGACAGCGGTGAGCAGATACTGCGGCCCTGGCCCGCGCCACCGTTGGCGTCCCGGGAGTCCGCCGTGGTCCGCGTCCGCGTCGCGCACAAGGAGGAGTGGAGCAGTTGGAGCGAGGCGGCCGTGATCGAGGCCGGCCTGTTCGACCGCTCCGACTGGAGCGCGGCGTTCGTGAGTCCGGTCGGCCTCGGTGGACTGCACGCGCCGGCGCCCGTCCTCAGCGGCTCGCTGCACGTCCCGGGCGAGGTGGTCAAGGCCCGGCTGTACGCCACCGCCCACGGCCTGTACGAAGCCACGCTCAACGGTCACCGCGTCGGCGACCACGTCCTGTCACCGGGATGGACCTCCTACGAGCACCGTCTGCGCTATCAGAGCCACGATGTCACCGACCTGGTGCGCGAGGGACGCAACGACCTCGACGTGCTGCTGGGCAACGGCTGGTACCGCGGCCGGCTCGGCTTCTACGGGGGGCGGGCTCTTTACGGTGACCGGCTCGCGCTGCTCGCCCAGTTGGAGGTCACCACCGCCGACGGCACGGTGCACGTCCTCGGCACCGACGGCTCGTGGACCTCGCGGGAGAGCGAAGTCCTCGTCGACGACCTGTACGACGGACAGCGCACCGACCTGCGCCGGCGAGGCGGCGACTGGCGCCCGGCCGTGGGCGGGGTCGAGGAGGTCGAAGCGGACTTCGGCCGGCTCGTCGCCCCCGAAGGGCCGCCCGTCCGCGTCACCTCCCTGCTGGCCGCGCAGCGCGTATGGACCTCGCCCTCCGGCCGGGTCCTGGTCGATTTCGGGCAGGTGGCCGTCGGCTGGGTGCGACTGCGGGTGCGGGGTCTGGCGCCGGGGGCCGAGGTCACCGTGCGGCACGCGGAGGTGCTGGAGAACGGGGAGTTGGGCACCCGGCCCCTGCGCGCGGCCCGGGCCACCGACAGCTACCTCGTCACGGGAAGCAATGAGGAGGTCCTCGAGCCGTCCCTGACCTTCCACGGTTTCCGCTATGCCGAGGTCTCGGGTGTGACGGGCTTGCGTGAGGACGACATCGAGGCCGTGGTGATCGGCTCGGACCTGCGGCGCACCGGCTGGTTCAGTTCCTCGCACGAACTCCTCAACAAGTTCCACGAGAACGTGGTCTGGGGCATGCGCGGCAACTTCGTCGACGTGCCCACCGACTGCCCCCAGCGCGACGAACGCCTCGGCTGGACCGGCGACATCCAGGTCTTCGCCCCCACCGCGACCTTCCTGTTCGACACCGCGGGGTTCCTGAACTCGTGGCTGGCCGACCTGGTGGTGGACCAGCAGTCGGATGGATCCGTGCCGTTCGTGGTCCCGGACATCCTGCACGAGGACTCCCCGTCCGCGGCCGCCTGGGGAGACGCCGCGACACTCGTGCCATGGGTGCTGTACCAGCGCTCGGGCGACCGCGAGGTGCTGGAGCGGCAACTGCCCAGCATGCGCGCCTGGGTGGACCGGATGACCGAACTCGCCGGTCCTGACCGGCTGTGGGCGGGCGGTTTCCAGTTCGGCGACTGGCTGGACCCGACCGCGCCGCCGGAGTTCCCCGGCCGTGCCAAGGCCGATCCCGATGTCGTGGCCACCGCGCATCTGGCGCGGTCCGCCGACGTGGTGGCCGAGGCGGCCAAGGTGCTGGGCCGGAATGAGGACGCGGAGCGCTACACGGCCCTGGCGGCCGAGGTCCGCGCGGCTTTCGCCGACGCCTACGTCACCCCGGCCGGACGGGTCCTGTCAGACGCGCAGACCGTGTACGCCCTGGCACTCGAGTGGGCCCTGCTGCCAGGCGAGGCGCAGCGCGAGATGGCGGGCCGCCGCCTCGCGGACCTCGTGCGCGCGGGCGGATTCCGGATCGGCACCGGCTTCGTGGGCACCCCCCTGGTGGCCGACGCGCTGACCTCGACCGGACACGCCGACGTCGCCTACCGGCTGCTGCTCCAGACGGGCTGCCCGTCCTGGTTGTACCCGGTGACCATGGGTGCCACCACGATCTGGGAGCGCTGGGACAGCATGCTGCCCGACGGCAGCATCAACCCCGGTGACATGACGTCGTTCAACCACTACGCGCTGGGCGCGGTCGCGGACTGGCTGCACCGCCGCGTGGCCGGCCTCGCCCCCGCCGCTCCCGGATACCGCGAAATCCGCGTCGCGCCCGTACCCAACGCCGCGCTCACCTCCGCGTCGGCCCGCCATCTGACGCCGTACGGCGAAGCCCGCGTGGCGTGGACGCGCGAGGACGGCCGGTTCCGTCTCGAGGCGCGGGTTCCCGTCGGCGTCACCGCGCAGGTCCTGCTGCCCGGCGCCACGGAAGCGGAGACCGTCGGCCACGGCGAGCACCGGTGGGAGGTGCCCGACCCGTGCCCCGCGCCGGCCGAACGGCACTCCGCGCGGATCGTCCGCGACCTGTTCGACGACCACGAGGCGTGGGCCGCCCTGGTCAAGGCGGCTGTCGACACCGAGGTCGCGCCGGGCGGCGAACCGCAGGTCGCGCAGGGACTGGCCGCCTACCTCGACAAGCCCGTCGGCACCGTCGTCCGGACGCTCGCACCGGAGGAGCACTTCCGTCTGGCGCACGTCTTCCAGGACCACGTGGACCGCATTCTCGGCACCGATGGCGCATGACCGCGCGGCCACCCCGTCCAGCGGCTTCCCCCACTGTCGAACGATGAGGACGAAACGTCGCCATGCCGACGCATCCCGAGACCTACCGCGACGCCCACCTGCCCCCCGGCGCACGCGCCGACCTCCTGCTGCGGGAGATGACTCTTGAGGAGAAGTGCGCCCAGCTGACCGCCGTCTGGCCCTGGAAACTGATCGACGCCGAGGGTGCGGAGGCCGACGGCGCGCAGGAGGTGCTGAAGGACGCGCCGCCCGGACACATCCCCGCTCTCTCCGCCGACGACCCGGCCCGGGTCGCCCGGCTGATCGGGGCCATCCAGCGCCAGTTCATGACGCGGACCCGGCTCGGTGTCCCCGCGCTCGTCCACCAGGAGGCCCTGAACGGTCCGATGGTCGGCGGCCACATGGTGTACCCGACAGCCATTGGACTGGCTGCCACCTTCAGCCCTGAACTCGTACGCGACATGGCCGATCTGACGCGCCGGCAGATGCGACGCCTCGGATACGGACAGGCGCTCTCACCGGTGATGGACGTCGCCCTCGACCCACGCTGGGGCCGCGTGCACGAGACGTACGGGGAAGACCCCTACCTGTGTGCCGCCTTCTCCGTCGCCTACACCCGCGGACTCCAGGGCGAGAGCCTCGCCGACGGTGTCGTCGCCACGGCCAAGCACTTCCTCGGCTACAGCCTCGCCTCCGGCGGCATCAACCTCTCCGCCTACGAGGGCGGAGACCGGCGCACCCGCGACCTGTTCGGCTATCCCTTCGAGGCCGCGATCCACCTCGCCGGGCTCAAGTCCGTCATGAACTCCTACGCCGACGTCGACGGCGTCCCCGTGGGTGTGTCCCGCGAGGTCCTCACCGATCTGCTGCGTGACACCCTCGGCTTCGACGGCTTCGTCGCCTCCGACTACGACACCCTGAAGCAGGTCGTCACCCGGCAGCGGGCCGCGGCCACCCCCGGTGAGACGGCCCGGCTGGCCATCACCGCCGGCCTCGACGTCGAACTGCCCACCCCCTTCGCGTACGGCGAGGCACTCGTCGACGAAGTGCGCTCCGGGCGTCTCGACGAGGCGGCGGTGGACGTCTGCGTTCTGCGGGTACTGCGGGCCAAGTTCGAGCTCGGTCTGTTCGAGAACCCCTATCCGCAGGAGCACATCGACGTCGCCGCGATCGCCGGTGAGGGCCGGGAGCTCTCCGCCGAACTGGCCCGCCGCTCGGTAGTCCTGGTCAAGAACGACGGCATCCTGCCGCTGGCGGCGCAGGGACGGACGGTCGGGGTGATCGGGCCGCACGCGGACGCCGCCTGGCTGCAGTTCTCGACGTACGCCTATCCGTCCTGGCGGGACGCGGTGAAGGCCGTCGACCTCGGCGAGGCGATGACCATGGTCGGCGCCGAGACCCCGCAGACCGCCTGGAACAAGTCCATCTTCACGGACGCCGACTCTCACACCTTCGCCCGCGAGCAGTACGGAGCCCGCCCGCTGCACGAGGCCATCGGCGAATTCGCCGGCACCGTGCTGACCGAGCGCGGCTGCACGCTGACCCGCTCGTGCGGGCAGGACGCGATGGACCGGGCCGTCGACATAGCCCGGCGCTCGGACGTCGTCGTCCTGGCCCTCGGCGGGGCGAGCCTGTGGTTCAACGGCGAACGCACCGAGGGCGAGGGCAGCGACACCGCCGACATCACCCTGCCGCGGGAGCAGACCCGGCTGGTCGAGGCGGTCGCCGCCACCGGCACGCCGTACGTCGTCGTCCTTTTCCAGGGCCGGGCCTACGCCCTGCCGGAAGCGGTGCGCGACGCGGCCGCGATCGTGGTGGCGCCCTACGGGGGCCCGTTCGGGCCCAAGGCCGTCGCCGAGGTGCTGTGCGGCGCGGTCAACCCGAGCGGCAAGCTGCCGTACAGCATTCCGCGGCACAGCGGGCAGATCCCGGTCTACCACCACCAGAAGACCGGCACCGGTTTCCGCAACCCACTGCCGCCCAGCACCACCGAGCTGTACCTGGACATGCCGGCCACACCTCTCTACTCGTTCGGACACGGTCTGAGTTACACGGACTTCACCCTCGACGACCTGTCCTCCACTGCGGAGATCGACACCGAGGGGGTCGCCCGGATCTCCACGACCCTCACCAACACGGGGAGCACCGAGGGCGCCGCCGTCGTCCAGCTCTACCTGCGCGTCAACACCTCCGGGGTCACTCGGCCCGCCCAGCAGCTGGCAGGCTTCAGCCGGGTGCAGCTCACACCGGGGGAGTCGAGCCGGGTGACCTTCGAAGTGGCGGCCGCACAGCTCGGATACACCAACCTGGCCAGGAACTTCGCCGTCGAACCCGCTGGAGTCGACTTCTTCCTCGGCTTCGACTCCGACGACCGGCGGGTCGAGGGTTCGTTCGAGGTCACCGGCAAGGCCCGGGTACTGGCGAGCGCGGAGCGTTCCTTCCTCTCCAAGGCCCTGGTCGAACGTGTGTGACCGGTCCGCCACGCCGCCCCCGACCGCCTCGGCTCCGGCCCGGGGCGGTCACCGGCGGGGGAGAGAGCGTGCCCGGGCGGTCCCCGAGCGCATCGTGGGTAAGTGATCATGCCGACGAACTCCTACCGGGAGCTGGTGCGTACTCCGTCGGTCGGCCGGCTCATGAGCACCTCGATCCTGGCCCGCCTGAACCAGGGCATGAGCGGGCTTGCCCTGATGATGATCACGACCGAGCGGTCGACCTACGCGGTCTACAGCCTGGTGTCGGCCGCCTCCGTGATCGGCCTGCTGGTCTCCGGGCCGCTGGCCAGCAGACTGGCCGACACCCACGGCCGGCGCCGGGTCCTCACCGTCACCGCCGTACTGCACACCCTCGCCATGGGCGGCATGACGGTCTGTCCGCCTCGCCCGGCACTGCTCGTCGTCCTCTCCCTGCTGACCGGACTCTGCACGCCGCCCATGACGGCAGCGGTCAGGGCGGCACTTCCCGAACTCGTCCGTCCGCACCAGCGACGCACCTTCTTCGCACTCGAGGCGACCGCACAGGAGGTGATCCTCGTCGTCGGACCGGTGATCACGTCGACCCTCGCGGTGCTCGGCGGACCCCGTCTCGCGCTGGGCGGGTGCGCCGGGCTGGTACTCGTCGGAACGCTCGCTTACGTGGGCGACCGCAACGTGGAGGCGGGCCGCGCGCCGGCCGGGACCGGCAGCCGGGCCGGGGCATGGCGCACCCCCGGCCTGCCCCGGCTGTGCGCGGTCGGGTTCCTGCTGACCGGCGCGCTGGCCGCACAGGTGATGGGGATCGTGGCCCTGGTCAGCGGCCGGCACGTGACCTCCGGAGCGGGGCTGATCCTCGCCTGCGGGAGCTTCGGCTCCCTGGTGGGCGGGTTGATCCACGGTGCGCGAAAGCACCACCATGCGCGCCTTCGGCCCCTGATGCTGGTGCTGGCGGCGGGGCTGCTCGTCCTGCCGTTGACACCCGGGACCGGCGTGCTGACCGTCGCCTTCTTCCTGCTGGGCATGACCGTCGCCCCGCTGATGTCGGCGCTCTTCGAGCGGCTGTCGTGGCAGGTACCGGCCGGAATGGTGGCCGAGGCGTTCGGCTGGATGGGCAGCGCGTTCGCCGTCGGCAACGTATCGGGCTCCGCGCTGGGCGGCGTCCTGATCACCGCGTACGGCGCGGCCGCGCCCTTCGGGGCGGCGTGCGCTCTCGCGCTCGTCGCCGCCCTCATCTGCGAGCCGTGGTCGGGCGGCGTGCGCGACGCCGCCACCGAATGACCCGACCCGAACCCCACCCACGAGAAAGAGTCGTCCATGCCTGTCCCCGATGAGCGAACGGCGTACCCCAATCCCCTGATCCCGGGCTTCAACCCGGATCCCAGCTGCGTCCTCGTCGACGGGACCTACTACCTGGTCACCTCGACCTTCGAGTACCTTCCGGCGCTACCGGTGTACCGCAGCGCCGACTTCGTCACCTGGGAGCACATCGGCAATGTCGCGGTTCGTGGGGAACAGGTGGGCATCGCGGACGTACCGTCGGCCGGGGGTGTATGGGCTCCCACCATCCGCCACCACGACGGTCTCTTCCACGTGATCGTCTCGGTGGCGACCGGCCCGCGCGGCTGCTTGGTGTTCACCGCGACCGATCCCGCCGGCCCCTGGAGCGAGGGAACGGTCATCGACGGTGTCCACGGCATCGACCCCGACCTCGCCTGGGACGAGACGGGCAGGCCGTACGTCACCTACAGCGGCCTCCACCTGAACGGCACCACCGTGGTCGCCAACCGCGGCATCCTCCAGGCCAGAGTGGACCTCGCGGCGGGCAGGGTGCTGGAGGAGCCGAGACAACTGTGGTCCGGGACCGGCCTGGTGGCCCCCGAGGCGCCGCACCTGTACGCACGCGACGGCCACTGGTACCTGCTGATCGCCGAGGGCGGCACCGAGTCCGGACACGCGGTGAGCGTCGCCCGCGGCCCGAGCATCGAGGGCCCCTTCGAGGGCGCCCCGCACAACCCGCTGCTGTCCGCCTCGGGAACGGACCGCCCGGTCCAGTGCACCGGCCACGGCGACCTCGTACTCGGTCCGCACGGCGAGGACCTCATGGTGCTGCTCGGCACCCGACGCGCCGGCCGGTTCTCGCCGCTGGGCCGCGAGACGTACGTCACCGGGGTGCGCTGGTCCGACGGCTGGCCCTGCCCGGCCCCCGTGGAGCTCGCGCCCCGGCCCGAACCGCTCCACGAACACTTCACGTTCACCGACCCCGCGGCCCTCGCCGACCCCGGCTGGCTGGCCGTCCGCCGCACGCCCGGCGAGGCCGCATCGCTCACAGGGCGACCGGGCACACTCACCCTCACCGCCGCCGGTGACGGCAGCGACACGCTCAGGCCCGCCTTCGTCGGCCGCAGACAGCGCCACCTGGACAGCGTCGTCGAGGCCCGGGTCGAGCCCGCCGCAGGGAGGGGCGGCCTCTGCCTGCGCTTCGACGAGGAGTTCGCGGTCGTCCTGCTCGCGGAGCGATCGCCCATCGGCGGCGGTCTGCGCGTGACGGCACGGGCCGACGTGCCGACGATGACGCAGTCCTGGAGCACCGACGTACCGGACGACCGGGTCCTGCTGCGCATCACCACGCGGACCCCGCCACCGGGACGCGCGCCGTGGCTGTCGTCCGGCGACCGCATCCGGCTGAGCGTGGTGGACGCCACCGGAGCCGAGTCGCACCTCGCCGAACTCGACGGCCGGCTGTGGTCCGTGGAGTCGGCCCCCTTCTTCACCGGTCGGGTGACCGGGATGTACGCCGAGGACGGCACCGTTCACTTCACCGACTTCCGCTACCACGGGGAGCCCCGCACATGACCGGCCGTGCCTCTCCCGAACTGCCGCCGCGTGTCCTGTTCGGCGCCGCCTACTCCTACGAGTACCAGCGCTACGAGCGGCTCGACGAAGACCTCGACCTGACGGCCGAGGCTCAGGCCGGACGGTGACCGCGACCGGGGCCACGGCCCGCAACGGCCGACGTCTGCGCGTACCGCACAACTGGTCCGGTGAGTCCGTGTGCCTGCGGCTGCCGTCCACGCTCGAGGACGTCGCCGGTTCCTCGCGGTAGGCCGCCGGGGCGGAGCTGTCGTTGGGCCCTTGGGATGTGCGCGTGTTCACCGAGGTGATGCCTCAAGGGTGAGGGCGCAGGCGGGGACCGATGGCTGTCCGACCGCGTCTGTCTGACCTCGTGGGCGTGAACGCACGTCGCTCGTTGCCCACGGTCACCCCGGTGGGCGAGTACCTCCGCATATGCTTCCGAGGCGCCGCGCGCGCTGACCGGCGGACCGATGCGGGGGCTCTCCCTCGTCATGGACCGTGAGGAATGCCGGCGAGGGCGGGTGTGTGCCTCGTACGTGCAGTCGTTGACATGGGACAGGACGACCGCGTCCTGCGGATTGGCCTGGCACTGCTCGTACTTGAACGCTTCGGTGGCCCTCACGCACGGATGCCTCCCGGATGCGGGCGGGCTTGAGGGGTTGACGGTCGCGGTCCCGGTTCGTACCTTGGCGTGCATGTCGACTCAACATCGCATAAACATTCAAGAGGCGGATCCCGGTGAACCGGTGTACGGCGCCGGCGTCTGGCACTTCGCCACCTACGTCGACCGCTACGCGACGGACGGATACGGTGATCCGCGTACCGTCCTGGACGCCATCAAGCTGGCCGGTGCGGTGGGCGACCTGTCCGTCCTCGACCTCAACTGGCCCTTCCCGCCGGGCGGTATCAGCACGGCCCAGGTGAAGGACGCCCTCGCCGAGCAGAACCTGCGCGCCATCGCGGTGACCCCGGAGTTCTACACCGGCAAGTTCGCCAAGGGCGGCTTCACCAACCCCGATCCGGCGATCCGCCGCCAGGCGATCGACCTGGTCGCGGGCTCGGCCGAGGTGGGCCGTGAACTGGGCGTGGACTACGTCAAGCTCTGGCCCGGTCAGGACGGGTACGACTACCCCTTCCAGGCCGACTACACCGACCTGTGGAGCAAGTCGGTGGACGCGGTACGCGAACTCGCGCAAGGCTTCCCGGACGTGAAGTTCGCCATCGAGTACAAGCCGCGCGAGCCGCGCAACCGCATGGTCTTTTCCTCCGTCGCCCGCACCCTGCTGGCCATCGAGGACATGGGAGTCGACAACGTCGGCGTCCTGCTCGACTTCGGCCACTCCCTGTACGGGGGCGAGACGCCGGCCGAGGCGGCACGGATGGCGATCGCCCGCGGCAAGCTGTTCGCCATCGACGTCAACGACAACTTCCGCGGCTGGGACGACGACATGGTCGTCGGCTCGGTGCACCTGCTGGAGACCTTCGAGTTCTTCTTCGCCCTGCGGGACGCCGGCTGGGAAGGTGTCTGGCAGCTGGACCAGTTCCCCTTCCGGGAGGACCCGGTCGAAGCCGCCCGCACCGGCATCCGCACCATGCGCGCTTTCCACCGTGCGCTGACCTACCTCGACCGCGAGGAACTGGCCGCCGCGCAGGCCGCGCAGGACGCCCTCAAGGCGCAGCGCATCGCGAAGCGGGCGCTCTTCCGGGCGCTCGCGGAAAGCGAGTCCGAGTGAGAACCACCCTGGAGGCCGGCGCCCCGCTGCGGTGCGACGAGGAGGCCGCCCGCACCTACCATCGGCGCAGTGCCCGGCTGCGGGCGGCCACGCCGGCCGAGGCCGCCGGAGAGCTCGCCGACCTCTCCGCCTCCGTCCGGCGTGACATCCTCACCACCATCCAGTCGGCCGGCATGGGCCACGTCGGCGGTGACCTCTCCGTCACCGACCTGCTGGTCACGGCCCTGTGGGGAACCCTGCGGATGCAACCGGCCGAACCGGACCACCCGCAGCGCGACCGCTTCGTCCTCAGCAAGGGGCACTGTGCCGCGGCCCTGTACTCGACGCTGGCCTCCTGCGGATTCTTCCCGCGCGCCCGCCTGAGCGAGTTCATGGCCCCGCTGTCACCGCTCAACGGCCATCCCGCCCGGCTCAAGGTGCCTGGCGTGGAAACCAACACCGGGCCGCTCGGGCACGGCTTCCCGGTCGCCACCGGGTGTGCGCTCGGAGCGCGGCTGCGCGGCGAGGCCTGGCGGACCGTCGTCGTCCTCGGCGACGGCGAGATGCAGGAGGGCAGCAACTGGGAGGCCGCCATGACGGCCGCCCACTACGGGCTGGACAACCTGACCGCCGTGGTGGACCGCAACCGACTCCAGCAGGGTGCCCGTACCGAGGACACCAAGGCCCTGGAACCCCTGGACGCCAAGTGGGCGAGCTTCGGGTGGGAGGTCCGGGTCATCGACGGCCACGACCACCGGGCGATCAAGGAGGCATACGCCCCGTCGACCACCGGACGCCCGGTCGCGGTGATCGCCGAGACCGTCAAGGGCAAGGGCGTCTCGTTCATCGAGGACCGCGTCGAGTGGCACCACAAGGTGCCCACCGACGAACAGGTCCGTCTCGCGCTGGAGGAACTGAACCGGTGACCACAGTGGCCGAACAGGCATCCGCTTCCCCCGTGTACGACTGCCGGGTGGACTTCGCCGACGAACTCGCCGCGCTGGCCCGCGCCGACGAGCGGATCGTCGCGGTCTGCAACGACTCGGTGGGCTCCAGCAACCTGGTGAGGTTCCGCGAGGAGTTCCCCACCCGTCTGATCAACGTCGGCATCGCCGAACAGGACCTCGTCGGAGTGTCGGCGGGGCTGGCCAACGCCGGCTTCATCCCTTTCGTCTCCGCGGCGGCGCCGTTCCTGACCGGGCGTGCCCTGGAACAGATCAAGGCCGACATCGCCTACAGCCACCGCCATGTGGTGCTGTGCGGCCAGAGTCCCGGCATGGCCTACGGCGAGCTGGGTCCCACGCACCACTCCATCGAGGACCTGTCCTGGATGCGGGCCGTCCCGGGCCTGGAGATCATCGTGCCCGCCGACCCGTCCGAGACCCGGGCCGCCGTGCGCCATGCCGCC
This sequence comes from Streptomyces sp. JW3, assembly GCF_052216785.1. Lineage (NCBI taxonomy): Bacteria > Bacillati > Actinomycetota > Actinomycetes > Kitasatosporales > Streptomycetaceae > Streptomyces > Streptomyces sp. JW3. The sequence continues at coordinate 37,389 of NZ_JBQOUX010000065.1, forward strand.
GCCTCCGGCCGGCCCACCTACCTCCGGGTGCCCCGCTTCAAGGTGCCCGCCGTCGTGCCCGCCGGCACCCCGTTCGAGACGGGCCGGGCCACCTGCCTGGCCCAGGGCACCGACATCACCCTGATCGCGGTGGGCACCATGGTCTCGCGTGCGCTCGGCGCCGCCGCCCTCCTCGCGGGCGACGGCGTCTCGGCCCGGGTGCTCAACATGACGTTCGTCGAGCCGCTCGACGTGGCGGCCGTGGTGGCCGCCGCACGGGAGACCGGGGCGATCGTCACCGCCGAGGAAGGGCTCCTCTCCGGTGGTCTGGGGGCGGCCGTCGCCAAGGTGGTGGCCGAGCACCACCCCGTGGCGGTGCGCATGCTGGGCGTACCCGGCTTCGCGCCGACCGGCAGCGCGTCCTTCCTGCTCGACCACTTCGGTCTGAGCGCCGAGGGCATCGCCGGCGCCGCGCGCGAGGTTCTGGGGCGGATGTGACGAACCCGTACGTTCTCGCCGTCGACCAGGGCACCAGCTCCACCAAGGCACTGCTCGTGGACGCCGCCGGCCGCATCGCGGCCCGCGGCGTGGCCCCCCTGGCCCAGTCCCATCCGGGCCCCGGGCTGGTGGAGCAGGACGCGTCGGCCCTCCTGGACAGCGTGCGCGCGGCGGTCGCCGACTGCCTGCGGGACATCGATCCGCGCACGGTGGCCGGGGTGGCCCTGAGTACCCAGCGCGAGTCGGTCATCGCGTGGGACCCGGTGACCGGTCTGCCCGTCGCCCCCCTGGTCAGCTGGCAGGACCAGCGCGGCGTCGAACATGCGGCCCGTCTCGTGGGGGAGGGGCAGGGCGAGGAGATCCGCCGGCGCACCGGCCTTCCGCTCGACCCGATGTTCTCCGCACTGAAAATGGCCGCGCTTCTCGACGCGCACGATCCCTCCCGGGCACGCAGCGGTTCCGGGGGCCTGGCCCTGGGCACCGTCGACGCCTACCTTCTGCACGCGCTGACGGGGGAGTCGGTCACCGAGATCGGCAACGCCTCCCGGACCCAGCTGATGAGCCTCGCCACCGGCGACTGGGACGACGAACTGCTCGGCGTGTTCGACGTCCCACGGACGGCGCTGGGCGACATCGTCCGCTCCAACGGACCCTTCGGGAAGATCCGCGGACTGCGGCCGCTGCTCGACGGCACCCCCGTGCTGGCGGTGCTGGGCGACTCGCACGCCGCGCTGTTCGCCCACGCCGGCTGGCGGCCGGGGATCGTCAAGGCCACCTACGGGACCGGTTCCTCCGTCATGACCGTCACCGACTCCTGCCGGCCCGCGGAACACGCGTGCGGCACCGTCGCGTGGTCCACCGGCCGGACGACGTACGCGCACGAGGCCAACATCCGCTCCACCGGGCGCACCGTCACCTGGCTGGCCGACCTGCTCGGCACCACACCCGAAGACCTGCTCCGGCTCGCGTCCGACGCGGACGCCGGCGGTACGACGTTGGTTCCGGCCTTCGGCGGTGTCGGAGCACCCTGGTGGGACGCCCGGGCCGTGCCCGTGCTCGCCGGATTCGGCCTGGGCACCGGCCGGGCACAGTTGGCGCGGGCGGCGCTGGAGTCGGTCGCCTTCCAGGTGGGCGACGTCCTCGCGGTCCTGCCCGGGCTGCGCCAGGTCGTCGCCGACGGGGGCCTGAGCCGCAGCGACCCGCTCATGCAACTACAGGCCGACGTCAGCGACGTGACCGTGGCCCGCACTCCACACCACGAACTCTCCGCGATGGGAGCGGCCCACCTGGCCGGTCTCGAAGCCGGTTTGTGGACGACGGACGAGCTCGAACGCCGCGCCGACAGCGACCTGAGGATCTTCGCACCCGTCTGGAAGGAGGAACGGCGCCGCGGCGCCCTCGCCCGCTGGCACCAGACGCTCACGGCCGCTCGCGGCCTCGGGACACACGAAAGGTGAAGCACACCATGCCACCACACCTCCGACACCGGGCGCGGAGTCTTCGCCAGCCGCTGAGCCCGTCCGGACGTCGCCTCCCGCGACCGGTGGCACGCCCCCGAGGATAGGGTGATACGCGGTCCGGCGCCTACCCGGCCGCCGGAATCGAGCAGGATTGGAGGCATGGTGGCGGCAGCGTCGTCCACTCCCAGCCCGGATCACATCAGGCTGATGGTCAAGGTGGCCCGCATGTACCACGAGCGCGGCGTGCGGCAGCCGGAGATCGCGGCGCATCTCAACATGTCCCAGCCACGTGTCTCCCGGCTGCTGAAGGAAGCCGTCGACCGCGGTGTGGTCCGTACCGTGGTGGTCTCTCCCGAAGGCGTGCACGCCGAACTGGAGGACGCGCTCGTGGAGCGCTACGGCCTGCGCGACGCGGTGGTGGTCGAGGTGGAGGGCGCGGGCGTCGACGTCATCCCCGCCCTCGCCGCCGCGACCGCGACCTATCTGGACACCACACTGAAGGGCGGAGACGTCATCGGTGTGTCCTCCTGGAGCGCCACCCTGCTGGAATCGGTCAAGGTCATGCGGGCCAAGACCTCGTCGGTGGCCCAGGAAGTGGTGCAGATGGTGGGTGGATCGGGCAGCCCCGAGGTGCAGTTGCACGCCACCCGCCTGACCAGCCGCCTGGCGGAACTCACCGGGGCGCGGCCCGTCTTCGCCCCGTCCGCGGCCCTGGTCGGCAGCCTTGAACTGCGCGACCTGCTCTTCCAGGAACCGGCCATGCTGGAGGCGATGCGGGCGTGGTCCCGTCTCACCCTGGCCGTGCTGGGCATCGGCAGTCTGGACCCGTCGCCGCTGCTGCGCCGCTCGGGCAACGCGATCACCGCCGAGGACCAACGGCGACTCAGGGCGTTGGGCGCGGTGGGCGACGTCTGTGCCCGCTACTTCGACGCCGAGGGCGTTCCCGTGGAGGCGCCCTTCAACGACCGCCTCATCGGGATCGATCCGGACGACCTGCGTGCGGTCGAACGCCGGATCGGTGTGGCGGGCGGCAAGGAGAAGGTGAGTGCCGTCCGGGGGGCGGTCCGGGGCGGCTGGATCAATGTTCTGATCACCGATGTCGAGGTGGCAAGGGACCTGCTCGGCGACTGACTCCGGCCCGGGACAGAAGGAACCGCTGCCCGGTGCGGTACCGGGCAGCGGTACTGGTGTGCCTGGTTGTTGTTACCAGGTGACGGGCAGCTCGTGGATGCCGTAGATGACGGCGTCGTACTTGAACGGCACCTTCTCCGTGTCGATCGCCGCCCGGAGGGTGGGGATGCGGCGGAAGAGGGTCGGGTAGATCACCTGGAGTTCCAGACGGGCCAGGGGCTGGCCGACGCAGTGGTGGGTGCCGGCGCCGAAGGCCAGGTGGTTGCGGGCGTTGCGGGTGATGTCGAGGGCGTCGGGGTCCGGGAAGACCTCCGGGTCGCGGTTGGCGAGTTCGTTGAGGAGGATGACACCCTCACCGGCGCGGATGGTCTCGCCGGCGATCTCGATGTCCTCGACGGCGGTCCGGCGCCGGCCCATGTGGACGATGGACAGGTACCGCAGCAGTTCCTCCACCGCGGAGGCGACCACCTTGGGGTCGTCGGTGTCCCGGATGAGCGCGAGCTGATCGGGGTTCTGCAGCAGCAGGAGCGTACCCAGGGTGATCATGTTGGCGGTGGTCTCGTGCCCGCCGAGGAGGAGCAGCACGCCCATGGTGGCGGCCTGGGACCGGGTCAGCTCACCGGCCTTGATGCGCTCGCCCAGCTGGGAGAGGAGGTCGTCGCCGGGCTCGGCGATCTTTCGGCCGACCAGGTCGTCGAGGTACTGGGCGAGGTTGGCGTGCGCGGTGCCGCGTTCTTCGCCGGTGGCGACGGAGGAGACGAGGGTCTTGCTGTTGACCTGGAAGAACTCGTGGTCGTCGTAAGGGACGCCGAGGAGTTCGGAGACGACCAGGGAGGGGATCGGCAGCGCGAGCGCCTGGACCAGGTCGACGGGCTTGGGGCCGGCGAGCATCCGGTCGATGAAGTCGTCGGCCATCTTCTGGACCAGGGGACGCATGGCCTCGACCCGCTTGATGGTGAAGACGCCGCTGACCATGCGCCGCAGCCGGGCGTGCTCCGGGTCGTCCATCCCGATGAAACTCAGGTCCGTGGAGCCGTGGCCGGTCACCGCGGGGTCCACGGGGCTGGGGAATCCGGGGTGGGTCATGTCGGCGCTGAGCCGGGGGTCGGCCGCCAGGAGCTTCTGCTCGGCGTGCCGGGTGACCACCCAGGGAGTGGTGCCGCCCCAGGACTTGACCCGGGTCACCGTGCCGCGGTCGGTGAGGGCGCGCATGTCGGGGGAGACGCTGAAGGGGCAGCCGGAGGAGCGGGGGTGGGGGAAGTCGGGAAGGTCCGTGGAGAGGGCGTCGGCCTGCTGTGGGGTGCTCATGTTCGTCCTCAGGTCATGTGATGGCGGCTGTGCGCCACGTAACAGTGGGGGAAGCAACGGTTCAGGCGGTCGTGGTCGGTGCGATGACGGCCGACGAGGGCCCGTCCGGCGCGAGGGCGGGGGACGGCTGCCCGAGCGACCTGCTGTGCAGGCGGGCCTGCTTGGGCATGTTCCAGCCGAGCACCGCGCTGACGCGGCCGCCCCGGTCGTAGCGGGCCACGAAACGCCCGCCCTCCTCGCCTTCGACGATGGTCACCTCGGCGTCGTCCGTGGGAGTGCCGAAGACCTGGATCTTCACGTCGAACTGGTCGGTCCAGAAGTAGGGAGTGGGGGTGTAGGCGACCTCGGCACCGAGGATGTCCGCCGCCACGGCGGCGGCCTGCGTGGTGGCGTTGGTCCGGTTCTCCAGCCGTACGTGCGTGCCGAGTTCCTCGTGGTACCAGCGGGCGGTGTCACCGGCCGCCCAGATGCCGGCCGCGGCGCGGCAGCGCGCGTCGCACACCACACCGTCGTCCAGTCGCAGTCCGCTGCCGGCCAGCCAGTCGGTGGCGGGGACGCACCCGATGGCGACCACCACCACGTCCGCCGGCAGGTGCTCGCCCGATGCCAGCCGGACACCGGTGACCCGGCCCTCGGCATGGGCGAGGCTGCCGATGCCGGTGTCGTTGAGCAGGCGTACGCCATTGCGGACGTGCAGTTCTCCCAGCGTCCGCGCGACGCGGGGCCCGAACTGCTCGGCCATGGGAGCGGGCTGCAGCCCCACCAGCGTGGTGTCCAGCGCCATCCCCGCGGCGGTCGCCGCGATCTCGGAGCCGAGGACGCCGTTGCCCACGACGACGACCCGCTTCGCCTCCCGCAGGACGGTGCGCAGCGCCACGCAGTCGTCGAGAGTGCGCAGCACATGGACGCCCCGCACGTCCTCCTGTCCCGGCAGGGCCCGGGCGCGCAGCCCGGTGGCCAGGACCACGGCCTGCGCGCTCAGTTCCCGGCCCGAGGCGGTGCGGACCGTACGGCCGGCCACGTCCAGCGCGACGGCCGCGTCGCCCAGCACGAACTCGGCTTCCAGCGCGTCCAGCGCGTCCTGCGCGCGCAGATGCGAGCGTTCGGGCTCCCAGGCTCCGGACAGCACCTGCTTGGACAGCGGCGGCCGGTCGTAGGGCAGCCCCGCTTCCGCGTCCAGCACGGTGAGCCGGCCCTGGTAGCCCTTGCGGCGCAGCGCCTCGGCGGTGCCCAGGCCGGCCGCCGAGGCGCCGACCACCAGGACACTGTCGGGCGCCGTCACGCGTTCTCGCTCAGGCGGATCGCGGCGGCGGGGCACACGTCGGCGGACTCGCGGACGACGTCGTACTGGTCCGCGGGGGGTTCGGCGTCGAGCAGGATGACGATGCCGTCCTCATCGCGCTGGTCGAAGACCTCCGGCGCGATCATCACGCACTGTCCGGCGCCGCAGCACTTCTCCTCGTCAACGCTGATCTTCATGTCAGATGTCTCCTTCTGGAATTCCACGCTGTTCAAAGTGTTGTGCTCCGAGATGGAATCGGCTACGCAAGTGTGACACATTGTCCCACGCATGAGTCAAGTGACCGCCGATGGAGGCAGTGCTCACGCAGAGATACGATCGAGGAGTGACCGAAGCACCAGTGATGACGACGACGAGAGACATCGCGAGAGCCGCCGTGCGAGACAGGCTGGCGCGGGTGGCCGTGGAACTGTTCCGCCGGGAAGGCTTCGACAAGGTCACCGCCAGTGAGGTCGCCGCCGCGGCCGGGGTGTCGCGCAGCACGTTCCTGCGCTATTTCGGCACCAAGGAGGAAGCCGTCCTGAGCGCGTTCGAGACCAACTGCGACGATGCCGTCACCATGCTGCGCGCCCGTCCCGCCGGCGAGGACGACTGGACGGTCCTGCGTCACGGGATGGGCGCCTTCGTCCAGCCCTACTACGAGAACGCGACCGACAGCCTCGCCCTGGCACGTCTCATCGGTGAGTCCGCCGCGCTGCGCGCCCGGCGGCTGGAGATGATGTTCCACTGGCGCAACATCCTGGCGGGCGTCCTCGCCGAGCGGGCCGGGCGGTCGGGCGAGGCCGACATCCGCTACCTGGTGCTCACGGCCGCCGCCATGGACTGCCTGAACATCGCGGTGGAGCAGTGGACGGACATGGACGGCCGGGTGAACCTGACCGACCTCCTCGACCAGGCGTTCGCGACACTCGCGCCCCGGGACCCCGGAGCCGTTCGGGAGTGATCGCGCCGGTCGGGGTGCCGGTCCGGTCGCACCCCGGACCGGCAC
>NZ_JBQOUX010000066.1:0-43974 GCF_052216785.1 Streptomyces sp. JW3
GGGACCGTCACCGACGGTCCCGGCCCCCGGCGCGTCGCGCTACGGCACGGGGACGGCGGGCGCCCGGTCCGGGAGGAAGCGGTGGCTGCGCCCGGCCAGGTACGCCGCCTGGTAACGGGGCACCTCGCGGTGCCAGTTGAGGATGCCCGCCATCCAGTTCTCCAGGTCGGTCACATAGCCGCGCATGATCTCGCGCGCCTCCTCGGAGAGCTGGAAGTCGTCGTAGACGACCGGCAGTTCGTGCGCGACCACGTGCTCGAACTGGCGCATCCGCTGGCTCATCAGGTCGTGCACGACGTCGAGCGCGGTCGGGTAGTCGATGCCGAAGAAGTTCTGCACGACCAGGATCGCGTTGTGGATCTCGCCCTCGTACTCGATCTCCTTCTGGTAGGAGAAGATGTCGTTGAGCAGGCAGGCCCAGTCCATCGCCGCGTTCTCCAGCGAGCGGACCGGGCCGCTGCGGTAGACCTCCGGCGGGACGGCGGGGCCGTGGCCGGCCCGGCACAGGCCGAGGGTGAGGTCGGAGCCGAAGGTGTCGCGGCGCATCTCCAGGTAGTCCACCGGGTCGGGGACGCGGTGCTGGATCTGGTTGGTCAGCTCCCACACCCAGGCGGCGGTCATCTTGTCGACGGCCTGCCGCAGCGGCAGCCGCTGCGCCGGAGTCATGCCGGCGGTGGTGCGGGCCCACAGGTCGGTCAGGGAGCGTTCCATCGCGTTGGCGGGCGGCGGCACCGGTTCGCCGGCCAGCGGCATGCACGCGGACAGCCGGGCCGTGGTCAGCCGGGCGGCGGCCAGGTCGCGACGGTGGCCGTAGACCAGCGGGTAGTAGTCGTCGCCGTAGGTGCCGAAGGCCAGCCAGCCGGAGGCGAGGTCCAGCTGCTCCTGGCCGGCGTCCGGGTCCAGGCCCGCGGCGCACAGCGGCAGGTCGCAGCTGAGCAGCTTGTCCTCGTCCCACACGCCTTCACTGAGGATGCCCATCCGCAGCGACCACTCGGACAGGTGGCGCCGGGAGCCGTCCAGGGCGGGGCTGAGGGTCAGCGGGAACGGCATCCGGATGTCCGGGATGCGGGACGGGCCGACCGGCTGGAACGGTACGTGGGTGAAGGACCGCAGCCGCCGCTCGGCGCCGGCCGCGGCGAGCAGGGCGCGGATGTCGGCGGCGGCGCCGCCGGGGCCGGCCGGGACCCGCTGCCAGGGGGTGGCCGTGGCGGTCGGGGACACGTTCTCGTTCATGTAGCGGCTGGAGCGCAGGTGCCACTCGTGGCCGCCGGACTGCCAGTCCTGGAGCCCCGTGGCGTAGGCGGCGACGGCGGCGGCCTCGGGCGGGGTCAGGCCCTGCTCCAGGGCCACCGCCGGGACTTCGGTGAACGCGGTGTGCTCGAACTGGTGCAGCCGGGAGGTGAGGACGTCGTTGACGATGTCGGCGGCCTGCTGGGTGGTGCAGCCGAAGAAGGTCTCCAGGACCAGCACGCCGTTGCTCAGCTCGCCCTCGTCCTCAACCTCGCGCTGGTAGGAGAAGAGGTCGTTGCGCAGGTGGACGGCGTCGGAGAAGGTCTCCATCAGCACCCTGAGCGGCCTGGTGCCGGCGACGGCGGCCGGCACCTCCGCGGTGGCGTACTCCACCAGTCCGGCCGACCAGGGGGCGCCGCCGACCTTGCGGCGCATCTCGATGTACTCGACCGGGTTGGCGATCCGCCCCTCGTTGATGTTGGACAGCTCCCACAGGGACTCGTTGAGCAGGTGCTCGGTGGCGACGGCGAAGCGGCGGCGCCAGTCGGCCGACATGGCCGGCACCGTGCGCTGCCACAGGTCGGCGAGGCCGGCCTCCACCGGGTTTTCCGGCTCGGGCATCCCGGCCGCGAGGTCGAGCGGCATGAACAGCGGGAGCCGGTCCAGGTGAGCCTTGCCGGCGACGCGGTCCTGGGTGCGCTTGTACTTCTCCAGGAAGTGGTCGTCGAAGAAGAACACCCACACGTACCAGTCGGTGATCAGGGAGAGGGCCGGTCCGTCGCAGTCGGGATGCGTGTAGGCGCACAGCAGGCCGTAGTCATGGGCGTCCAGGTCGGGCTGCTCCCAGACTCCGGAGCCCTCCAGCATGCCCATGTCGCGCGCCCACCGGGCCGAGTGGGCGCGCGCCTCGTCGACATGGGGGTTGAGCCGGGCGGGATGCGGCAAGTAGAAGTGCGGGAGTTCGAAGGGCTGCTGCGTCATGGCCGGGCCCTACCCAGGGCCTTTCGGGGGCATCCTCGGGGCGGCTGATGATCACACCATCGCGTGAATTCGGGCCGGGTCAGGAACCTCGCGCGCCCTCAGTCCCGTACCTGGATCAGCGCGTGGGTCCCGCCGGTGCGCCAGCGCTGTTCCTCGGCGGCGACCAGCGCGGTCTCGGTGGCGGCGGCCAGGCCGGTGATCACGTCGGACTTCAGGGTGCGCAGCGCGGCCACCGGGCCGGGGAAGTACCCGGTGACGTCGGCGAACGGTGTGGTCGGCGGCCAGCGCCGGTCGCCCACCAGCCGCCGGTAGTTCAGGTCGCCCTTGACCACGGTGAGCGTCGCGGCGGCGAACTCGGCGCGCAGGTCGGCGGGCATGTCCGCATAGGGCAGCGGGGCGCAGGAGAAGGGGTGGGCGCGGACGGTGAGCCGGCCGTCGGTCAGGGCGGCCCACAGCCGGTGTCCGTACTCGGCGGCGGCACCCTCCGCGCCGGTCAGCCGCCGTACCGCGGCCAGCACGTCGGCGGGCGTGGCGTCGGAGACGTAGTACGGGTACGGCTTCACCTGGAGCACCGCGCGGGTGATGTGGCCGTGGCTGAGGAGGTGGTCGACGAGGAGCAGGTCGGGGACGAGCTCGCGGCCGGCGTTGTCGGCGACCAGGCACAGGGTGCCGGACTGGCCCGCGGGCGGCAGCAGGGACCACAGGCGGGCGCTGTCGTCGGCGACCAGCGGCGGGGCGTCGCCGGCGGCCGCTGCGGTGCGGGCGGAGAGACGGAAGCCGAGGTCGGCGCGGTTGCCCCAGAGGGAGCCGTGCAGCAGGGCGTCCGCCTGGCGCTCGGCGGGGAGCCGGGAGAGGCCGTCGAGCGCGGCGAGTTCCCGGTCCGTCTCCGGGGCGTCGAGTTCGGCCAGCTTGACCGGCCGGAAGGGGTCGATGCCGTGCCAGGGGCCGGGCTCGGACCAGCCGGTCGCGTCCAGCAGCCGGCGGTAGAACCAGCTCTCCGACCACAGCCACGGCACCTCGAACCAGGACCGGCCGGCGTACTCGTACATCCCCCAGGCCGCCCAGCGGTCGTGGTCGGCGGCGTCCTCGGGCAGGGGTTCGATGCCGCCCCGCAGACAGTTCTCCAGCAGGGCGTCGAGGGCGCGGCGGCGGTCGGGGCCGTAGGGGAGGTTCCGCCGCACCTGCCGGATGATCGCCGGGTGCCGTTCGGCCAGCACGGAGTGCGGGAAGGAGCCGGGCGCGTCGGCGCGCAGCACGGGCGGCAGGGCGTCCGGACCGGCGGAGGGCCTCTCGGACGGCGTGGGGAGGTCGGGCGCGGGGAGGTCGGGCATGCGGCTCACCGTAGCGCGGTGGTCACACCGGTCCCGGCTCCCGCTCCAGGCGCACCGCGAGGCGGGCGTAGTGGGGGCGCCGGGTCACCGGCACCAGGGCCCGGATCAGCAGCCGCCACATCTCGGCGACCCGGCGGGGCTGGCGGGCGACCGGCTCCACGGCGCGGCCCACCACGCGGGTGCCGACGAAGGAGCAGACGAAGGTGTGGGCGACGGCGTCGACATCGATGTCCGGGTGCAGGTCGGACTCCTCGACCGCGCCGACCAGCCGGGCGGAGGCCAGCTCCAGCCACTCGGTGAAGGGGTGCCGCAGCGGCGGCCGGACCGGCACGCCCGCGGTGGCCAGCCGCAGTCCGGCGCGCAGCACCGGGCCCTCGACGGAGAGCCGGGTGACGCCGAAGGTCAGCCGCATCAGGGCTTCCAGGGAGGAGTAGCCCCGGCCGTCCATCTCGCGGGCCAGCCGGCGCGAGGTCCGGGACTGCAACTCCATGATGGCCTGGGCGAGATCGTCCTTGGCCGCGAAGTGGAAGTAGAGCGCGCCCTTGGTCACGCCCGCGCGGCGCACGATGTCGCTCAGGCTGGTCGACTCGTAGCCCTGGCGGTCGAACAGGTCGGCGGCGGCCGCGATGATCGTCGCACGGGTCTGCTCGGCGCGTAACTGCCTCGCCATCGGATGGACACTCCTGGGCTGGAACCGAACGGGCCATGCCGTGTGTTCTGACCCGCAGCAGACAATAACTCACCCTGCGATCAGCCTCTTTGACGAGGTCGCGGGCCGGCCGGCGGCGTCGGCGGGGCCCTGGCGCCCGGTCCGCTCGGCGCGCGGATTGTCACGATGCGGTAGTGACAACCGCCATCGCATCGTTGGTCACTTGACTACCGGTGGTCACACGCGATTGGCTCCGGCCCAGCGAGACTCACCCAGTTGGCGCACAGCTGTCGCCCGACGGTGGCCCCTCGCCCTGTTCCTCCTGCTCGGCCGCTCAGCGAGGTGCCGCTTTCCCATGAACAGTTCTCCCCCGCCGCCCGCCCCGTCCGCGCGGCGGCGTCTGGCCGCCCTGGCGGTCGCGGCCTGTCTGCTGACGGCGGGCTGCTCCGGTACCGCCGACGACGCGGCCGCCGCGAGCGGCGGCAAGCCGGACAGCGGCCGGATCAGGATCGCCCTGGTCACCCACGGCGGCGAGGGCGACGCCTTCTGGGACCTGGTGCGCAAGGGCGCCGAGGCGGCGGCCGCCAAGGACGGCGTCGACCTGACGTACGCCGGCGACGCCGACACGGCGGGCCAGGCCGAGCTGGTCCGGGACGCGATCGGCGACCGGGTGGACGGCATCGCCGTGACCCTGGCCAAGCCGGGCGCGATGAAGCAGCCGGTCGCCGAGGCGCGCGCGGCCGGCATCCCCGTCGTCGGCCTCAACTCCGGCATGGACGCCTGGCGGTCCACCGGGCTGCTGGAGTACTTCGGGCAGGACGAGAGCGTGGCGGGCCGGGCCGTCGGCGACAAGCTCGACGCGCTCGGCGCCGAGCACACCCTGTGCGTCATCCACGAACGCGGCAACGTCGCGCTGGAGGCGCGCTGCGCCGGCGTGAAGAAGACCTTCGGCGGCGTGACCGAGATGCTCTACGTCGAGGGCACCGACATGGAGGCGGTGCGGGACGCGGTCGCCGCCCGGCTCGGGCAGGACACCCGGATCGACGAGGTCGTCATGAACGGCGCCCGGTACGCGCTGACCGCGGTGCGGGCGGTGCACGACGCGGGCAGCAAGGCCCAGGTCGCCACCTTCGACCTCGACAAGGACCTGGTCGCCGCGGTCAAGCGCGGGGACGTGCAGTTCGCCGTCGACCAGCAGCCCTACCTCCAGGGCTATCTCGCGGTGGACGGGCTGTGGCTGTACCGGACCAACGGCAACGTCAGCGGCGGCGGCACCGAACCGGTGCTGACCGGGCCCGCGTTCGTCACCAAGGCCAACGCGGACGCGGTCGGGCGGTTCGCGGCGGGCGGCACGCGGTGAACCGGTCCGCGGCCCGCCAGGTGTCCCAGACCCCGTCGGCGCCCCCGGCCCGCCTCTCCTCCCCGATACCGATCGCCTAGGACGACGATGTCTGCACGGACAGGTGCCCCGCGCCGCCTCGGCCGCCTCGGCTCCATACGTCTCTCCCTGATCCTGCTGGCCGTGGTCCCGAGCGTCACCCTCGCCGTGATGTGGGGCGTGACCACCAACCGGATGTTCTCCGAGGGCCTTGAGCTGCGGTCGCAGACCCAGCTGAGCCGGGCCACCGGCGCGATGGGCACCGACGCCACGCTCGCCCTCCAGCGGGAGCGCGGCGTCTCGGCGACCTGGCTGGCGACGCCCGGCGGCTCGCGCAAGGAGCTGGCGGCGCGGCGCAAGGAGACGGACGCGGCGGTGGCCGAACTGGTCGGGCAGAGCGACGCGATCCACCGGGCGCCCGCCCGGGTCTCGGAACGGCTGTACGCGGTGCTCGGCTCGCTGGGCAGCCTGGAGTACTACCGCGACCAGGTCGACGCGCCCACCGACATCACCCCCGACCAGGCGCTCGACCAGTACTCCTCGATCGTCGACGAGCAGATACACGCCTTCCAGGAGCTGTCCCAGGTCGACGACGGCGACCTCACCTCGCAGGCCGGCCCGCTGGTCGCCCTGGAGCACGCGGCGGAACTGACCTCCCAGGAGGACGCCCGGCTCACCCTGGCCTGGCCCGCCGGGCGGCTCGACGAGGCCGAGTGGACCGCGTTCTCCCAGGCGGTGCACACCCGGCGCTGGCTGGTCCAGGACCAAATCATGCCCTCGCTGCGCGGCACGGCGAAGACCCAGGTCGAGTCCATCCTCGCGAGCGAGGCGTGGCAGACCATGGAGGCGGTCGAGGACGAGGTGCTCGCGGCCCGCGGCGCGGACGGGACCGGCGCGATCCGCATGCCGGACGCCCGGCAGCGGTGGACCGCCGCCTTCGACGAGGTCTCCCTGCGGTACGCGCAGCTGATCCGGCAGCAGACCACGGACCTGCTCGACCGCAGCGCCGAGGAGGCGCGCGGACTGCTGCTCACGGCGGGCGCGCTGAGCGCGGGCGGACTGCTCGCCCTGCTGCTGTGCGTGGTGCTGTCCTGGCGGATCACCCGCTCGCTGTCCCGGCGGCTCACCGGTCTGCGGCGGGCCACCCTGAGCCTGGCCGAGCAGCGGCTGCCCGACGTGGTGGCCCGGCTGGAGCGGGGCGAGACGGTCGACGTGGAGTCGGCGACCCCGCCGCTGGACTACGGCCGGGACGAACTCGGGCAGGTCGCCCAGGCGTTCAACGCCGCGCAGCGCACCGCCGTGCACACCGCCGTGGAACTCGCCGACACCCGGCGCGGCTTCCAGAAGGTGATCCTCGGCATCGCCCGGCAGAGCCAGAACCTGGTCAACATGCAGCTCGGCAAGCTCGACGCGCTGGAACGCCGGCACACCGACCCGGAGGTCCTCAAGGGCCTGTACGAACTGGACTCCGTGGCCAGCCAGTTGCGCCGCTACGAGGAGAACCTCGTCATCATCAGCGGCGAGCAGCCGCGGCGCAGCTGGCGGGAGCCGGTCGCGCTGGTCGACATCCTGCGCGGCGCGGTCGGTGAGGTCGCCGAGTACCAGCGGGTGGAGATCTCCACCGACGAGGACGTCTTCCTGGCGCCGCCCGCGGTGGCCGACGTGATCCATCTGCTGGCCGAGCTGATCGACAACGCCACCGCGTACTCGCCGGCGCCCGCGCCGGTCGGGGTGCGGGCGGCGATGGTGGCCCGGGGCCTGGCGGTCGAGATCGAGGACCGGGGTCTCGGCCTGTCCGAGGAGGACTACGTCTCGTTCAACGAGCAGTTGGCGGTGGAGCCGAAGTTCGACGTGGTGGCCCTCGCCGGCGATCTGCGGCTCGGCATGTTCGTCGTCGCCCGGCTCGCCCACCGGCACGGCATCACGGTCACGCTGCGTCCGTCGCCGTACGGCGGCACGACGGCGATCGTGCTGGTGCCGCACGAGATCGTGGTGCGGGAGCGGCCGGAGCGCGGGACCGAGGACGAGGGCGAGGGCGACACCGTGCGGCCGGCGCCGGCGCCCGCCCCCGCCGCCACGCCCGTACTCACCCCGCGGCCCGACCGCGGCTTGCCCTCCCCCCTCCCCCGCCGCGTCCCGCAGACGAGTCTCGCCGCCGAGTTGCGCGAGGAGCCCGGGGCCGCCGCGGAGGGCGACGGTTGCCCCGACTTCACCGCCGAGCGTGCCGCGTCCTCCCTGGCCGGTTTCCAGCGCGGCACCCTCCAGGCCCGTGACGAGGAGCCCGAGGAACGGGACGGCCGCGCCCCGGACTCCGCCCGCCGACCGCTCACGAAGGACACGCCATGACACGCCCCTCGCCCGCCACCCACACCCAGCTGGACCAGTTGCTCACCGGACTCGTGGAGCGGGTCGCCGACGTCAACCAGGCCGTCGTGCTCTCCGAGGACGGGCTGGTGGTCAGCAAGTCCACCGGGTTCCTGCGCGACGACGCCGAGCGGCTCGCGGCGACCGCCTCCGGCCTGATGAGCCTCAGCAAGGGCGTCAGCATGGACTTCCGGGGCGGCCCGGTGCGCCAGGCGCTGATCGAGATGGCCAACAGTTACCTGGTGCTGACCTCCGCAGGACCCGGCGCCCACCTGGTGGTGCTCACCGGTCCGAACGCCGATGTGGGGGTGGTGGCGTACCAGATGAACATGCTGGTGAAGAAGATCGGTGAGCATCTCAGCGCGGCCCCCCGGGGCGTCACGGGCCCCGGTGCTTGACCCATGAGGGAAGGCGACGCGTGACATGAGGGAAGGCGACGCGGAGGGCCGGCTCGTGCGGCCGTTCGCCCTGACCGGCGGGCGCACCCGGCCCAGCCGCGCCGACTTCACCCTCATCACGACGGTGACCGCGGTGCACCCGCCGCCCGGCCGGACCGGGCGGCGGCAGCCGGAGCACGCCCGCATCCTGCGGCTGTGCGCCGAGCCCGTCGCCGTGGCGGAGCTGGCGGCCCTGCTCGACCTGCCGGTGAGCGTGGTGGTCATCCTGCTCTGCGATCTGCTGGAGGACGGCCGGATCGTCGCGCGGGCGCCGCACCCGGTGTCGCACAGCACCGCCGACCTGGACCTGCTACGGAAAGTGAGGGAGGGCCTTGGCCGGCTCTGAGTCCGTCACCGCGGCGGCATCCGCTCCGGACGCCGTGAAGATCCTCATCGCCGGCGGCTTCGGCGTCGGCAAGACCACCATGGTCGGATCGGTCAGCGAGATCGCCCCGCTGCGCACCGAGGAACCGCTGACGATGGCCGGCCTGGGCGTCGACGACCTGGCCGGCATCGAGGAGAAACGGTCCACCACGGTGGCGCTGGACTTCGGCCGGATCACCGTCGGCGACGACCTGGTGCTCTACCTGTTCGGTACGCCGGGGCAGCAGCGGTTCTGGTTCATGTGGAACGACCTGGCGATCGGCGCGCTCGGCGCGGTCGTCCTGCTGGACGTGCGCCGGCCGGAGTCGAGTTTCGCCGCCATCGACTTCTTCGAGCGCCGGGGCATCCCGTTCGTCGTCGCGGTCAACGGCTTCCACGGGGAGCACCCTTATCCGGCGGAGGAGATCCGCGACGCGCTGGCACTGCCGGACCAGGTCCGGGTGCTGCTGTGCGACGCGCGTGAGCGGATCTCCTCGCGGGATGTACTGATCGCCCTGGTCGACCAGTTGATCGCCGCGGCGGCCGGCTAGTACCGGGATCGGTCAGTACCGGGATCGGTCAGTCCAGGCCGGCCGTCTTCAGCCACGCCTTGGCGACGTCCAGCGGGTCCTTCTTGTCCAGCTGCACCTGGGCGTCGAGGTCGAGCAGCGTCTCGGTGTCCAGCTTCGCGGACACCGCGTTCAGGGCGGCGACGCCCTCCTCGGACAGCCCGTCCTTGTTGACCAGCGGGGTGACGTTGGCGAAGCCGAAGAAGTTGTCCGGGTCCTTCAGGACGACGAACTTCTCCTTCACGATGGTCGGGTCGGTGGTGAAGATGTCCGCGGCCTGCACGGTGTTCTTGGTCAGCGCCGCCTGGGTCAGCGGACCGCCCGCGTCCAGCGCCTTGAACGACTTGAACTTCAGCCCGTACTTCGACTCCAGGCCCTTCAGCCCCTGCTGCCGGGTCTGGAACTCGGGCGAGCCGCCGATCACGAGGTCCGGGGCGATGTCCTTGAGGTCGGCGAGCGTCGAGTCGGCGGTGAGGCCGTACTTCTTCGCCGTGGCGGCGTTGACGCTCACCGAGTCCTTGTCCTCGGCGGGCGAGGACTCCAGCAGGGTGAGGCTTTTGTCGAGCTTGGCCTTGGCGGTCGTGTTGACCTCCGCGGCGGAGGTCTGCTCGGCGTCCGCGTCGAGGTAGGCGAGCAGCGAGCCGTTGTACTCGGGCAGTACGGTGACGGAACCGTTCTTCATCAGCCCGTACGTCGTCTCGCGGCTGCCGATGTTGTGCTTGTAGGTGACCTTGAGGCCCTTGGCCTTGAGCGCCTCGCCGTAGATGTCGGCGAGCAGCGTGCTCTCGGCGAAGTTGTTGGAGCCGACGACGACCGTGCCGGCCGCCGCCTTGTCCCCGTCCAGGGGGTTGTCGCCGCCGTCGTCGGAGGAGGAACAGCCCGAGAGCAGTGCCGCGGTGGCCATCAGCGTTACGGCCGCCACACCGGTGTGCCTCGTCCTGGACCGGCTGCTCTTCGCAGTGAAAGTCATTCACCGATCCCATCCCGCCGCTTCTCGGTCAGTCAAGAACAGCCTGGTTACGGTTTTCTGCGCACCCCCGGGGACACCGCGAACCGCCCGGCCGCCCAGAACAGACCCAGCGTGACCAGGGCGAGGACGGCCACCAGGGTGGCGCCGCCGACCACCTTCTCGTAGTCGCGCTGGTAGAGCCCGTCGACGATGTACCGGCCGAGGCCGCCCAGGCTGACGTAGGCGGCGATGGTGGCCGTGGAGACGATCTGGATGGCCGCCGAGCGCAGTCCGCTGAGGATCAGCGGCAGCGCGACCGGCAGTTCGACCTGGAGCAGCACCCGGGACTCGCGCATGCCCATGCCGCGGGCGGCGTCCACCGGGGCCGGGTCGACGGAGCGGACGGCCTCGTAGGTGGTGACCAGGATCGGCGGGACGGCGAGGACGACCAGCGGGATCATCACCTGGGACAGGCCGAAACCCATCGCGATGACGATCAGGACCAGCAGTCCGAAGCTGGGCAGCGCGCGGGCGGCGGTGGCGACGAAGGCCAGCGCGTTGCCGCCGCGCCCGGTGTGCCCGGTGACCAGGCCGACCGGCAGACCGATCAGGGCGGCGACGGCGAGGGCCAGCGCCGAGTACTGGAGGTGTTCGAGGAGGCGCTGCGGGATGCCGTCGTAGCCGTGCCAGTGGGCGCCGTCGCTGAAGAAGGCGTTGCCGAAGTTCAGGACGTTCATCCGGTGGCCTCCGCCGGGCTGCGCCGGGTGCGGGTGCCGCGCGGCATCCACGGGGTGAGCAGGGCGCGCAGGGCGACCAGGGCCGCGTCGCAGGCGATGGCGAGGACGGCGGTGGTGAGCACCGAGTTGGCGGCCAGTTCGGGGCGGTCGTACTTCTGGGCGGCGGCCAGCAGGTTGCCGAGGGCGCCCTGGTTGCCGATCAGCGCGCCGACGCTGACCAGCGAGATGCTGGAGACGACGGCGACCCGGAGGCCGGCCACGATGGCGGGCACGGCGATCGGCAACTGCACCTGCGCGTAGCGGCGTACCGGCCCGAAGCCCATCGCGGTCGCGGCGGCCAGGGTCTCCTCGGGCACCGAGCGGACGCCGTCGACGAGGGCCGGGACCAGGACGACCAGGCTGTAGACGGCCAGCGGGATCATCACGGTCAGCTCGGTCTGGCCGGTGTAGTCGATGAGGACCACGAAGAAGGCCAGCGACGGGACGGCGTACAGGACGGTCGTCACGCCGAGCACCGGCGGGTAGAGCCAGCGGAAGCGGACGCAGAGCTGGGCGATCGGCAGGGCGAGGACCAGTCCGGCCAGCACCGGCAGCAGGGCCTCGCGCAGGTGCAGGCCGATCAGTCCGAGCCAGGTGTTCTGGAGGTCGCTGGGGATGTCGAAGAAGCCGTTCACGACACCGCCCCGGTGGACGCCCCGGCGTGCTCGGCGTGCGCGGCGCGGATCGCGTCGCCGATGGCCGTCTGCGAGACCACGCCGGTGACCTTGCCGGCCGCGTCCACGGCGACCGCCCAGCCGGTGGGCGAGAGCACCGCGCAGTTCAGGGCGGCGCGCAGCGAGTCGGTGCCGGGGGTGAACGGCCGCCCGTACGGCAGCAGCCGCGCCGGGTCGATGTCGCCCGGGGTCAGGTCGCGCGGTTCGCTCCAGCCGAGCGGGCGGCCGTCGTCGTCGGTGACCAGCAGATACGGCGACTTGGCGGCGGCGCCGATCCGCTTGGCGGTGGCGTCCACCGGGACCACCGGGACGGTGCTCAGCTCCAGCGCGGCGGACGGGAAGAAGGACAGCCGCCGCACGCCCCGGTCGGCGCCGAGGAAGCCCTCGACGAAGGCGTCGGCGGGGTCGGAGAGCAGTTCGGCGGGGGGCGCGTACTGGGCGAGGTGACCGCCCTCGCGCAGCACCGCGACCATGGTGCCGAGTTTGATGGCCTCGTCGATGTCGTGGGTGACGAAGACGATGGTCTTGCCCAGTTCGTCCTGGAGGCGCAGGAGTTCGTCCTGGAGGCCCTTGCGGACCACCGGGTCGACGGCCGAGAACGGCTCGTCCATCAGCAGCACCGGCGGGTCGGCGGCGAGCGCGCGGGCCACGCCGACGCGCTGCTGCTGGCCGCCGGAGAGCTGGTACGGGTAGCGCTTGGCGAGCGAGGTGTCCAGGCCGACCCGGGCCATCAGCTCCGCCGCCCGGTCGCGGGCCTTCTGCTTGCTCCAGCCGAGCATCCGGGGCACGGTGGCGATGTTGTCGACGATCGTCCGGTGCTGGAAGAGACCGGCGTTCTGGATGACGTATCCCATGGAGCGGCGCAGGGTGGTGACGGGCTGCCGGGTGACGTCCTCGCCGTCGAGGAGGATGGTGCCCTCGCTGGGCTCGACCATCCGGTTGATCATCCGCAGGGTCGTCGTCTTGCCGCAGCCCGAGGGGCCGACGAGGACCGTGATCGAGCGGTCCGGTATCTCCAGCGACAGCCGGTCCACCGCCACCGTGCCGTCCGGATACCGCTTGGTGACTGATTCCATCCGTATCAAAGCGCCGAATACCCTTCGGGTGGGCGGACATGCCGGGAGTGCTGGCCAGGGGTTGTACGGGCAGTTGCGTGTGCGACTGCCGGGTGAGTCTAGGCCAGCCCCTTGAACCGGCCGCCTGGCACACCTGCCCCGGGCCGTGGCCGTTACGCCGCCGCCCGGCGCCCGGTCCGCGTCACCGGCAGTCCCGGGGAGCGCAGTACCCGGCGGTCCGCGTCCACCGCGAAGACCGCGCAGCCCGGCCGGGCGGCGGCCCAGGTGACGCCCTCGCGGCCGAGCGCGAAGGCGGCGGTGGCCGCGGCGTCGGCCTCGGTGAGGGTGGCGGCCACCACCGTCAGGCTGAGCAGTCCGGTCGCCGGGCGGCCGGTCCGGCCGTCGATGATGTGGTCGCCGCGCTCGTAGCGGGCGGAGGTCGCCACGGCCGCGTCGGTGATCTCCAGCACCGTGCACAGCCGGTCGGCGTGCTCGGGATGCCGTATCCCCACCCGCCAGGGGCCGCCGGCGGCGACCACGTCACCGCCGGCGTTGAGGCAGAAGCGGCGCGCCCCGGCCGCGGTCAGCAGTTCCGCCGCCCGCTGCACCGACCAGCCCTTCACCACCGCGCAGGGATCGAGCCGCCGCCCCGGCAGCCGGGCGTCGAAGGCGCCGCCGGTCGCCGTCCGGTACTCCGCGCACAGGCCGAGCACCTCCCGCAGGTCGTCGCTCGGCTCGAAGGTCTCGCCCCGGTCCAGCCGGGACACCTCGCTGTCGGCCCGGAACGGACTGAACCGGGCGTCCACCTCGCGCAGCCATGCGAAGACCGCGTCGGCGGCCTGCCCGGGAACGCCCTCGTCGTCGATCCGCAGGGAGACCGGGAACCCCATGACGTGCTCGACGCGCCGCACGTCAGAGCCCCGCCGCGTCGAGCACGGCCTGAAGCGACTCGCGGTACCCGTCGCTGGTGACGGTGGCACCGGAGACGGTGTCGATGTCGGCGCTCTGCGCCTGGAGGGTCTCCTCGACGAGCTGCGGCACGGCGGCCGTGGTCTGCGGGTGGTGGGGCTGCTGGAGCATGGTGACGGCGGTGATCCGCTCGTCCTCGAAGGTCACCTGGACCTGGACGGGGCCCTTCTCGGTGTTCACGGTGGTACCGCTGACGACCCGCCCGGCGGCACCCGAAGGGGAGGGGGAGGGGGCCGCGGCAGGGGTGGGGGCGGCGGCCTGCGGGGCCGTCGTGGGCGCGTACCGCCACACGGGAATCAGCCCCGCGACGCTCAGCACCAGAACAGGTATGGCTCGTTTCACGGCGTGCTCTCGTCTCCCCCTCAGCCGGCCAGGCTGAAGCGCTCGAAGTGGATCTGCGGACCGGGCACGCCCAGCTCGCGCAGGCTGCCCAGGACGGCGTTCATCATGGGCGGCGGTCCGCACAGGAAGACGTCGCGGTCGGTGAGGTCGGGGATCAGCCGGGCCAGTTCGGCCGGGGCCAGCCGGTCGGGCACCGGCGGCCCGGTCACCAGGTGCAGTTCGGCGCCCTTGGCGGCGGCGAGGTCGCGCAGTTCGTCGTAGAGCACCGCGTCCGGTTCGGCGGTGACCCGGTAGAGGACGACGGCGTGGCCGTCCAGCTCCTCCAGCAGCGCCCGGATCGGGGTGACGCCGACGCCGCCCGCGACGAGCACGGCGTCCGGCCGGGTGCGGTGCAGGGTGGTGAACGCGCCGTAGGGTCCCTCGGCGAACACCCGGGTGCCGGGCCTCAGCCGCCGCAGCGCGGCGCTGCCGTCGCCGGCGGTCTTGACGGTGAGCCGGAGCGTACGGCCGTCGGGCGCGGCGGACAGCGAGAACGGGTTGGCCTGCCACCAGCGGTCCCGGGTCAGGAACCGCCACAGGAAGAACTGGCCGGCGCGGGCCGGCAGCCGGTCCAGGTCGCGGCCGGTGACGTACACGGACACCACGTGCTCGTTCTCCGGGACGACGGCGGTGACCCGCAGCCGGTGCCGCCAGTTCCGCCACAGCGGCAGCGCGAGCCGCCCGGCGAACACCGCGCCCAGCGCGAGGCCCCACACCGTGTACCAGTACCCCGTCCCCCACGACGACGACGTGAACGACGACCCCGCGGCGACCTGGTGGGTGAAGGCCAGTACCACCGCGACGTAGGTGTACAGGTGCAGGAAGTGCCAGGTCTCGTACGCCAGCCGGCGCCGCGCGGCCCGCGCCGAGACGCCGCCGATGACCAGCAGCAGCGCGAAGGCGACCAGCGCCCGCAGCACGCCCTCGACCGTCTCGGCGAGGTCGACGAGCTGGTTCACCGGGTCCAGCCCGGACCCCCGCGCGTACCCGAAGGTGATCAGCACCACGTGGGCGAGGAGCGTCCACAGCACGCCGAAGCCGGTCCAGCGGTGCCAGGAGGTCAGCCGGTCCATGCCGATCCGCCGGTCCAGCCAGGGCAGCCGGGCCACCAGCAGCAGCTGGAACGCCATGAACAGGGCGCCGTACAGCCCGGCCAGCCGGCCCAGCACGATCAGCGCGTTGGAGGCGAAGCCGCCCTGGACGAAGAGGACGGCCACGACGGCCGCGTTGGCGGCGAACAGCGCGTACAGGCCGGTACGGGCCAGCACCCGGGGGCGCAGCAGCGGGGTACGGGGCGGCTGGACGACACGGGGAGCGCGTGGGGCAGTGGTCACGCCCCGAGCTTCACCCGGCCGCCCTGTCGTTTTCCTGTCGACCGGCTTTCGAGTGGTTATCGATCCCGGTACGGCGATGACCTGGGGCTCGGCGGCGCGCGGCGGGTGGCGCACTATGGGCGGGTGGAAAAAGTACGCCTCCTCGTCGTGGACGACGACCCGCCCATCGCCGACCTGGTCGCCACCGTCGCCCGGTACGAGGGCTGGGAGGCGGTGACCGCCAACACCGGCGAGGAGGCGCTGCGCACCGCCGCCGCGTTCCACCCGGACATCGTGGTGCTCGACCTGATGCTGCCGGACCTGGACGGCTTCGGCGTCCTGGACCGGCTGCGCCGCTCGGGCACCCAGGTGCCGGTGGTCTTCCTCACCGCCCGCGACCAGGTCGCCGACCGGGTGGCGGGGCTGACCCGGGGCGGCGACGACTACCTGGTCAAGCCGTTCGCGGTGGAGGAGCTGATGGCCCGGCTGCGGACCGTGCTGCGGCGCAGCGCCGGCCCCGGTTTCCAGCGCTCGGTGCTGAGCGTCGGCGACCTGACCATGGACGAGGACACCCGCCAGGTGCGGCGCGGCGCGGCCCTGCTGTCGCTCACCCCCACCGAGTACGAGGTGCTGCGCTACTTGATGCGCAAGTCCCCGACCGTGCTGACCAAGGCGCAGATCCTGGACCATGTGTGGGAGTACGGCTTCGGCGGCCGGTCCAACGTGGTGGAACTGGTGGTCAGCCGGCTGCGCCGCAAACTGGACGAGGCGGGCGACGGCGACGCGCTGATCCACACGGTGCGCGGCTTCGGCTACGCGCTGCGCCGGGCCGCCCAGTGAAAGGTCCGGTGCGTCCGGTACGGCGGCTGTGGCGGGCCTACCGCGACTCGCGGCTCGGCACCCGCCTGGCCCTCGGCCTCGGCCTGCTGTCGCTGCTGGCGTTCGCCGTGGTCGGCACGGCGCTCACCACGTACATGCGGGACTACCTGGAGGCCCGGCTCGTCGACCAGATGAAGCTGGCGCAGGTGGTGCAGACCAAGGACGCGGCCGAGCACGGCACGGTGCAGCGCAAGCCGTACTACGGCTGGTACACGGCCGTCTACGACGTCTCCGCCGCCTCGGCCGACCTGCGCGAGCCCGCCGACGTGCCCGCCGACCCGGGCGCGCTGACCGCGCTGGCCGAGGAGATGGCCCGCTCGGGGCAGGACATCACGCGCACCGTCCGGATCGACGGCCGCGGGCCCTACCTGCTGCGGGCCTGCGAGGTGCAGCCCGGGGTGGTGCTGGTCAGCGCGGCGCCGCTGGGGGACGTCGAGAACACCATGGACCATCTGATCGCCGTACAGGTGGTCGCGTTCGGGGTGGCGCTGCTGGCGCTGGTGGTGGTCGGGCGGCGGATGCTGCGGCGCGGGCTGAAGCCGCTGAGCGACATGGCGCACACCGCGCACGGCATCGCCTCGCACGACCTGACCGAGTCGGCGGCCCGGCTGCCGCTGCGGGACGCCGGGCGGGACGGCGGCCGGGAGGTGGCGGAGCTGCGCACCGCGTTCAACGCGATGCTGGAGCACATCGACGACTCGCTGGCGGTGCGCGCCGAGGCGGAGGGCCGACTGCGCCGGTTCGTCGCCGACGCCTCGCACGAACTGCGCACCCCGCTGATGTCGGTGCGCGGCTACGCCGACCTCTTCCAGTACGCGGCCGCCAACGAACCCGCCGAACGGGACCGCCATCTGGCCCGGCTGCGCGCCGAGGCGGCCCGGATGGGCGTTCTCCTGGACGACCTGCTGCTGCTCGCCCGGCTGGACGCGGCCGAGGTGGCGGCACCGCTGCGGATGACCGGCACCGACCTGACGGAGCTGGCCCGGCAGGCCGCCGACGCGTTCCGCGCCTCGCACCCGGGCCGTCCGCTGACCGTGACGGCCCCCGCCGAGCCGGTCCGCCTGCCCCTCGATCCGCAGCGCGTCCGCCAGGTCCTGGACAACCTCCTCACCAACGCGGCCGTGCACACCCCGCCCGGCACGGCGGTGTCCCTGCGGGTGGCGCGCGACACGGAGACGGCCCGGGTGACGGTGGCCGACACGGGCCCCGGCATCCCGCCCGCCGACCGGGAACGGGTCTTCGACCGCTTCTACCGCGTCGACAAGGCCCGCAGCCGCGACCGGGGCGGCAGCGGGCTGGGCCTGGCGGTGGCCCGGTCACTGGTGGTGGCGCACGGCGGCACGGTGGAACTGACCAGCGCGCCGGGGACGACGGTGTTCACGGTGACGCTGCCGCTGGACGGCGCGGACGGCGCGGACGGCGCGGATCTTACGGACCGCTGACGGACCCGCCGCGCTCCCGCCGCCGGCCGGCCGGCGGTCCTAGCGTGTCCGTATGCGTGTACTGGTCACCGGCGGTGCCGGGTTCATCGGGTCCCATGTCGTCGAGGCGCTGCGGGCGCGCGGCCACGAGGCGGTGGTGTACGACCTGGCGGACGACCCCGCCGCGGACGTGCGGGACGCCGGGGCCGTGCGGCGGGCGCTGGGCGGCGTGGACGCCGTGTGCCACCAGGCGGCGATGGTGGGCCTGGGCACCGGCTTCGCCGACGCGCCGGACTACGTCTCGCACAACGACCTGGGCACGGCGGTGCTGCTGACCGCCATGGCCGGGGCGGGGGTGCGGCGGCTGGTGCTGGCCGGGTCGATGGTGGTGTACGGGGAAGGCCGGTACGCCTGCGCCCGGCACGGTGTGGTCCGGCCGGGGCCGCGGGCGGTGGCCGACCTCGCGGCGGGGCGGTTCGAGCCGCCCTGTCCGGTGTGCGGCGCCGCCCTCGTACCGGAGCTGGTCGGCGAGGAAGCCCCGGTGGACCCCCGCAACGTGTACGCGACGACCAAGCTGGCCCAGGAGCACCTGGCGGCGGCCTGGGCCCGCGCGACCGGCGGCAGCGCGGTGTCCTTGCGGTACCACAACGTGTACGGCCCCCGGATGCCCCGGGACACCCCGTACGCGGGCGTCGCCTCCTTCTTCCGTTCCGCGCTCGCCCGCGGCGAAGCGCCGCGCGTGTACGAGGACGGCGGACAGCGGCGGGACTTCGTGCACGTGCGGGACGTGGCCGCGGCCAACGCGGCGGCGCTGGAGGGGGACTCCCCCGAGGGCGCGCTGACCGTCTACAACACCGGCAGCGGTGAGCCGCGCACGGTCGGCGAGCTGGCCCGCGCCCTCGCCGCGGCGTGCGGCGGGCCCGAACCGGTGGTGACCGGTGAGTACCGGCTCGGGGACGTCCGGCACGTCACCGCCGACTCCGCCCGGCTGCGGGCGGCGCTGGGCTGGAAGCCGGCGG
The DNA here is from genome assembly GCF_052216785.1 of Streptomyces sp. JW3. NCBI lineage: Bacteria > Bacillati > Actinomycetota > Actinomycetes > Kitasatosporales > Streptomycetaceae > Streptomyces > Streptomyces sp. JW3. The sequence continues at coordinate 18,739 of NZ_JBQOUX010000066.1, forward strand.
TCGGCTTCCAGGAGGGGATGCGGGAGTTCGCCCGGTCCTGAGCTCTGCGCGGCTCAGGCCGGAGCGTGCGGCAGGATCACCTCGAAGCGGCAGCCGCCGGAGACGTTGCGCACGGTGGTACGGCCCCGGTGGGCCTCGACGATGCCGCGCACGATGGCCAGCCCCAGTCCCGCGCCGGCCGGCGGGGTACGGGCGTGGCTGCCGCGCCAGCCGGTGTCGAAGACGCGCGGCAGGTCCTCCTCGGGGATGCCGCCGCAGCCGTCGGTCACCGTCAGCAGTACTCCGTCGGGCAGGCGTTCGGCGGCGACGGCCACCGTGCCGTCGGCCGGGGTCCGGCGGATCGCGTTGACCAGCAGATTGCCCAGCACCCGGCTCATCTCCCGGCCGTCCACCTCCACCGGCACCGCCACCACCTCGTCCCCGACCAGCCGGACGCCGAGTTCCCGCGCCAGCGGGTCCGCGCCCGCGAGGGCGTCGCCGACCAGGTCGTACAGCGACATCCGGGTCGGGGACAGGCTCAGCGTGCCGGCGTGGATGCGGGACAGTTCGAACAGGTCGCCCACCATGCCGTTGAGGCGTTCCACCTCGGTGCGGATCTGCCGCAGATAGCGGTCGGGGTCGGCGGCGACGCCGTCCTCCAGCGCCTCCGCCATGGCCCGCAGTCCGGCCAGCGGGGTGCGCAGGTCGTGCGAGATCCAGGCGACCAGTTCACGCCGGGAGGACTCCAGGGCGCGTTCGCGGTCCCGGGAGCGGGCCAGTTTCTCGCTGGTGGCCTCCAACTCGCGGCTGAGAGCGGCGAGTTCGGCGGTGGCCGGGCCGGCCGGCGCGGCGAAGTCGCCGCCGTCCCCGAAGGACCGGGCGGCCAGCGTCAGCGCCCGGCTGCGGGCCACCACCCAGCGGCCCAGCAGCAGCGCGGTGGCCAGGGAGACGACGGCGGCCATCGCGGCCACCGTGGTGACCACCGACAGGTCGTGCGCGGACAGGAACATCGCCTGGGCGACGGCGAGGGTGCCGGCCAGCATCGCGGTGACGGCGACGGCGGCGACCACCGCGAGATGCGCGGTCAGCGAGCGGCGCCGGATCAGCATCAGGACACCGGCGCCGAGCAGTCCGGCCGCGGCGGCGCCGGCGAAGGCGTACAGGGCGATGAGCATCATGTCGCGCACGGTCAGTCCTCCTGCGGGGCGGGTTCGAAGCGGTAGCCGACGCCCCACACCGTCTGGATGAGCAGCGGCCGGGCCGGGTCGTCCTCGACCTTGCCGCGCAGCCGGCGGACATGGACGGTGACGGTGGACAGGTCGCCGAAGTCCCAGCCCCACACCTCGCGCATCAGCTCCTCGCGGGTGAAGGCCCGGCCGGGGTGGTGCAGGAAGAAGGCGAGCAGGTCGAACTCGCGGATGGTGAGGGCGAGTTCGGCGCCGTCCTTGGTGGCGCGGCGGGCGGCCGGGTCGAGCCGCAGCCCGGCCGCCCGCAGCACCTCCGTACGCGGCGCGGAGGGCTGGGCGCGGCGCAGCACGGAGCCGACGCGCAGCACCAGTTCGCGGGGGCTGAACGGCTTGGTGACGTAGTCGTCGGCGCCGACCTCCAGGCCGAGGACGCGGTCCTCCTCGTCGCCGCGCGCGGTCAGCATGATCACCGGGACCGGGCCCTGCCCGCGCAGCCGGCGGCACACCTCCAGGCCGTCCATGCCGGGCAGCATCAGGTCGAGGACGACCAGGTCGGGCCGGTGCCCGGCGGCTCGGGCCAGCGCGTCGGGGCCGTCGCCGGCCCGGTCCACGACGTACCCGGCCCGGTCCAGGTACCCGGAGACGACCTCGGCGACGGTGGGGTCGTCGTCGACCACCAGGACCCTGGGTCCGGCCGGCGGGCCCGGCTGCTGCTGTTCCATGCCGTCAGCCTCGCACCACGGGCGCGGAGCCGTCGCCGCCGGGCGCCGGACGTCCGTGTTTCGTAAGGAGCCGATGACCGTTTCACCCGTTTCGCGTTCGTAGGGTGAGAGGGGTGACGACCTCATTCCCCGCACTTCCCGACCCGCCCCCCGTGCCCTCGCCCGCCGTGCCCTCTCCCGCTGTGCCCCCGCCCGCCGTGGACCTCGTACTGCCCTGTCTCGACGAGGCCGAGGCGCTCCCCCGGGTGCTGGCCCGGGTCCCGGCCGGCTGGCGCGCCCTCGTGGTGGACAACGGCTCCACCGACGGCTCGGCCCGGATCGCCCGGGAGCTGGGCGCGACGGTGCTGCGCGAGGAGCGGCGCGGCTTCGGCGCCGCCTGCCACGCCGGGCTGACCGCCGCCACCGCCGACATCGTGTGCTTCTGCGACTGCGACGCCTCCCTCGACCCGGCCGACCTGGTGCCGTTCGTCGCCGAGGTCCGGGCCGGTGCGGCCGATCTGGTGCTCGGGCGGCGCCGCCCGGCGGGCCGGGGTGCCTGGCCGGCCCACGCGCGGGCCGGCAACCTCGCGCTCGCCCGGCTGCTGCGCCGCCGCACCGGCCTGCGGCTGCACGACCTCGGGCCGCTGCGCGCCGCCCGCCGCGCCGACCTGCTCGCGCTGGAGCTGACCGACCGGCGCAGCGGTTACCCGTTGCAGATGGTGGTGCGCGCCGCCGACGCGGGCTGGCGGGTGACCGAGCACGACGTGCCGTACCTGCCGCGGGCCGGCACCTCCAAGGTGACCGGCACCTGGCGCGGCACCTGGCAGGCGGTACGGGACATGCGGCGCGTCCTGGCCGAGACCCCGCACGGGGCCCGGCGGGAAGAGGCGGCGCGATGACCGCCCCGGCCGGAGAGGGCGGCGCGACGACCACCCTCCTCGTCATCGCCAAGGAGCCCCGGCCGGGGCGGGTGAAGACCCGGCTGACGCCGCCGTTCACGCCCGCCGAGGCCGCCGCTCTCGCCGAGGCGGCCCTCGCGGACACCCTGGACGCCGTGGCCCAGGCCCCGGCCCGGCGCCGGGTGCTGGTCCTGGACGGCGTCCCCGGCCCCTGGCTGCCGCCCGGCTTCGACGTCGTACCGCAGTGCGCGGGCGGCCTCGACGAACGGCTGGCCGCCGCCTTCGCCGGGTGCGCGGGGCCGGCCCTGCTCATCGGCATGGACACCCCGCAGATCACCCCGGAGCTGCTCACCGTGGACTTCGCCGACTGCGACGCGTGGTTCGGCCCGGCGGTGGACGGCGGCTTCTGGGCGCTGGGGCTGGCCGACCCGGACCCGGCGCTGCTGCGCGGGGTGCCGATGTCGACGCCGCACACCGGCGCCGCCCAGCGGGCCCGGCTCGCGGGACTGCGGGTACGGGACCTGCCGCCGCTGCGTGACGTGGACACCGCCGCCGACGCCCGCCTGGTCGCCGCCGAGGCACCCGGCGGCCGGTTCGCGGCCCGGCTGGCGCGGATCGCGGCGGTGCGCGGATGACCGCCCCGTACGAGGTCCGCCCGGACGACGGCGTACGGCCGGCGGCCGGACAGCCCGAACAGGCCGGACAGCCCGAACCGGGCGGCCTGGTCGGACACGTCGGGCGGCAGAGCGACCGGCCCGCCGCCGTCGACGACCGGACCTGGTCCGCCGACCCCTACGCCCGCGCCCTGCGGGCCGGGCACGGCCCGCTGTTCCTGCGCCGCGCCGACGGCTGGCTGCTGCCGCTGGAGGTGGAGCGCTGGTGCGCCGAGGCCGACGCGGCGGACCTGGAGGTACTGCGGCGCTGCGAGGGCGCGGTGCTGGACGTCGGCTGCGGTCCGGGCCGGCTGGTGGCGGCCCTGTCCGCCCAGGGCCGCCGGGCCCTCGGTATCGATGTGAGCGGCGCCGCGGTGGCCCGCACGGTCCGCGGCGGCGGGCGGGCGCTGCGCCGCGACGTCTTCGGCCCGCTGCCCGGCGAGGGCCGCTGGGGCACCGTCCTGCTGCTCGACGGCAACGTCGGCATCGGCGGCGACCCGGCCGCCCTGCTGGCCCGGACATCCCGGCTGCTGGCCCCCGGCGGTCTGCTGATCGCCGAGACGGTCCCGCACCCGGACGTCGACGAACGGGTGCGGGTCCGGGTGACCGACGCGCGCGGCGCGGCCGGCCGGCCGTTCCCGTGGGCCCGGCTGGGCACGCCGGCCCTGCTGCGGTACGCGGACCGCGCCGACTGGCGCGCCGAGGGTCAGTGGCCGGCCGGCGGCCGGACCTTCGTCGCCCTGCGCAGCCGCCGTACCAGCAGCAGAAGCGCCGAGCCGCCGAACAGTACGGCGGTGACGAGCAGCCAGCGGGCCGCGAAGCCGGCCGCGGACAGCCCGGTCGCCCGCTCGTAGCGCTCCGCCACCGTCCCGGCGATCATCGGGAACCACACCAGGAGCAGCAGCCCGGACAGCGCGGCGGGCACCCGGACGTACCCGGCCAGGTCCCGGTGCCGGCCCGCCGCCCGGAGCAGGGCGCGGTCGGCCGCCGCGTACAGCGGCAGCAGCACCAGGTCGTGCACGAGCGCGGCGCCCGCGAACCACAGCAGGACGCCGAGCCAGTCCCCCGCGAGCAGCCGCACGCCCGCGTACCCGGCCAGGGCGAAGGAACAGGCGAGGAGCAGGATCGGCAGCGGACGGCCGAGGGGGACGAGGCGGAGGAAGGTGCGCATCACAGGTCTCCGAACGTCATCCGGGCCACCCACTTGGTGTTCAGCACCCCGGGCGCGGCGGGCACGATGATCCGGGCCGGGTAGCCGTGGTCGGCGGACAGGGTCGCACCGCCCACGGTCAGGGCGAGCAGCGAGCGGGGGTCGGCGACCTGGTTGGCGCGCAGTGCGGCCCGCCGGAAGGCGCCGTGCCGTTGCAGCGACTCCACCAGGACGTCGGGCGGATCGTCGTATCCGACGAGGGCCGCGAGGTCGCGCAGCCGGACCCCGCGCCACTGCTGGTCGGAGGTCGACCAGCCCTCGACGCAGGCGATCGGCAGCGCGGCGCGGTGCTGGGTCATCGCCAGCAGTTCGGCGCGGCTGAGCCGCACCGTCCGGCCGGTGCGTCCGACGACGACCAGCCGCCACGCCTCCGCGCCGGTCTCCCGGGCGTCAATCCCGGCGTAGGCGGCGGTCTTGTTGATCTGGAAGCCGTTCGGCCCGCTGCCGGGTTCGGCTCCGCCGTGCGGCGCGAGCAGGGCGGTGCGCCGCAGCGGGCCGTCGAAGCCGCGCCCGAACGTGGTCAGGAACAGCAGCAGCGAGGCCCCGCCGACCAGTCCGAGGGCACCGCGCCGGGAGACGGTGGGCGCGGCGGGCCGTACCGGTACGAGATCGGACGCCGTCTCCTCACGCATCCGGCGCAGATTGCGCAGCGCGGTCGGCGTCTTGAGGGCGGCGTGGGCGAGGAACGCGGCGAAGAACACCCAGGCGCCGTAGAAGTGCAGGGGGTAGAAGGAGCCGGGGAAGACGTAGTCGAGCTGGACGTTGAGGATGCCGGTGGTGAACTCGAACAGCGCGCCGCCGACCAGGAGCAGCAGGGAGAGCCGCTCCAGGGCATGGCCGAGCGACCGGGCCGGCGGCAGGGTGAACAGCCGGGGCACCACCGACCAGAGCTTGGCCAGCAGCACCGGGACGAGGGTGATGCCGAGGGTGACGTGGACGCCCTGGGTGAGCCGGTACAGCCAGTGCGGGCCGGTCGGCCAGGCGAACAGGTAGAAGCCGAGCAGGCCCTTGTCCGGGGTCTTGTCGTTGACCGGCGAAAGACCCGGGTTGTAGGCCGCGTAGGACAGCAGGCCGGTCCCGAACAGCAGGGTGATCCCGCCGAGCAGCAGCACGCCGAGCACCGCGGTGAACCGGGGACCGCGCAGCGGGCTGCGCCAGAACGCGGGAGAGAAGGGAGTCCGTGGCATGCCCCGACGGTAAGCACCGCGACCGCCCCGGAGGGCTCCGCCAACCATGACGAAACGCTGACGTCCGCGCCCGCCGGCGCCCCGCCGGCCGGTCCCCGGCCTAGCGTTCCACCGTGAACCGCGCCCTCCTCCGTGACCTGTCCGCCGTCGCCGCCGCGGCGCTGCTCGTGGTGGCCGCCGTGCTGGTCGGCACCGCCGTCCAGCGCCGGGACGGCACCCTGCACGTGAGCTGGCCGCCGCTGCTGGCGCAGTGGGACCCGCACGTGGGCCCCGGCACCCCGGCGGCGCTCGCCGTCGCGGTCGTCGTCGTGGCGTACGGTCCCGCCGCGGCGGCCCGGCTGCGCTGGCGCCCGCTGCTGCTGACGGCCTGGGCGGCGACGCTGGCCTGGACCTGGTCGCTGGCCCTGGTCGACGGCTGGCACCGGGGCATCGCCGAGCAGCTCACCACCCGCAACGAGTACCTCCAGGTCATCGACCGCTTCCCGGACATCCACGCCGCCCTGCGCGACTTCACCGGCCACATCCTGATCGACGCGCCGGACAACTGGCCCGCGCACGTCGCCGGGCACCCCCCGGCGGCCACCCTCACCTTCGTGCTGCTGGACCGGATCGGACTGGGCGGCGGAGGCTGGGCCGGCGCCTGGTGCATCACCGTCGGCACCACAGCGGTGGTCGCGGTGCTGATCGCCGTACGCGCCCTGGCCGACGAGTCGCTCGCCCGCCGGGCCGCGCCGTTCCTCGTCCTGGCCCCGGCGGCCGTCTGGGTCGGCACCTCGGCCGACGGCTACTTCGCGGCGGTCGCCGCGTGGGCCGTGGCGCTGCTCGCCCTGGCCGTGACGGGCCGCCGGCTCGTGCCGACCGCCGTCGCCTCGGGCCTGCTGTTCGGCCTCACGGTCTACCTGTCCTACGGCCTGACCCTGTTCGCCCTGATCGCCGCCGCCGTCCTGCTGCTGGGCCGTCGCCGACTGCGGCCCCTCCTCCTCGCCCTGGCCGGATTTCTCGTCGTCCCGGCACTGTTCACGGTCGCGGGCTTCGACTGGTGGGAGGCGTACCGGCTGCTGGTCACCCGCTACTACCAGGGCGCGGGCGGCGACCGGCCCTACGGCTACTGGGTGTGGGCCAACCTGGCCTGCACGGTACTGATCGTGGGCCCGGCGACGGTGGCGGGCCTACGCCGGTGCGCCCGCCACCCGGCCCGCCCGTTCGGCCCCGAATCCCGGCTGGCGCTGCTGACCGGCGCCGCCCTGCTCGCCCTGCTGGTCGCCGACCTGTCCGGCATGAGCAAGGCGGAGACGGAACGGATCTGGCTGCCGTTCGCGGTGTGGCTGCTGCCGGCCTGCGCGTTCCTGACGGGGCGCCGGGGGTGGCTGGCGGCCCAGGCAGCGCTGGCCCTACTGCTGAACCACCTGTTGCTGACCGGCTGGTGACCGGCGTCGGCGCGGGTGCGATCGGCTTCAGGATGGCAACCTGAGTATGGAAGCATGCGGTGTTCCGGACCAGGACGGAGGAAGCCGGTTGTGATCGACCGATTCAAGGACGGGCTGCTTACACCGTCGGAGACGTCCTCGTACCTGCAGATCCCGCAGTCGACCCTGCACGGCTGGCTCAAGGGCGAAGCCGCGGGCGCACCTCTGGTCCACCGGGTGGAGCCGGCGCGTCCTGGGCAGCCGTCCGTGCCTTTCGTCGCGGTGGCGGAGGCGTACGTGTTGCGGTCACTGCGTGGGCTCGGACTGCGGATGAGGGAGATCCGCGAAGCGGCCGAGGCGGTACGCGCCGCCTTCGGCACACCGTACGGGCTGGTGTCCAAGCGGATCGCGACCGACGGGGTGGACATCTTCATCGAACACGGCTTGGGCGACCTGCGTCGCGCGCGGGACGGACAGGCACCCATTCGCGAGGTCGTCGAGGAATACCTGCGCTACCTGTCCTGGGAAGCGGGCGACGAATTCCCGTGCAGCCTGCGGCTGCGGCAGTACGGGCAGACGGCACCTGTCGTCATCGATCCGCGGTTCGGGCACGGCCTACCCGTCGTCGAGGCCAACCGGGTGCCGGTGAAAGCCCTGACGGACCTTTGGGAGGCCGGGGAGTCCGTCGAGGACATCGCCTACGAGTACGAGATGGAACCGGACCAGGTGGACGCGCTGTGCCGGGCCGTGGTGCGCCTTGCCGCCTGAGTTCTTCCTCGACCGCGACCTCGGCCGCCGGGTGGCCGAGGAGCTACGGGCGCGCGGTTGGCGGGTCCACCGCATCGGCGATGTGTACCCGCTCGACGCTCAGGACATCGCCGACGACGTCTGGATCAGACACGGCCTCGACCAGGGCTGGGTCCCGCTCTCGAAAGATGGCCGCATCAAGACCCGGGACAACGAGATCCAGCCCGTGTACGACTGCGCGGCAGTCCTCTTCTACCTCGACAACCAGCAGCTCCGCAGCCTGGAGATGGTCGAGCGCCTGCACGCCCACCGCGACCGCATCCACAAGGCCACCGCGGAAGGCGGCCCGGCGGCCTATGCCGTACGTGCCGACCGCATCGACCGCACCTGGCCCTGACGACCACGCCCGTCGCTGCCCGCCACCCGGTAGCCTGAACCACCACCCCACGCCCCGCCTGAGCGCCCCCACCGGCATGCTGCTGCACCCCGGCGTGCCGCTCTCAGCGGCTCCGCCTCCCGTCCCCGACACCGCACAGGCAGCCGCATATGGAACCCCGCAACTACCGCATGGTCGTGTCGACGACTCAGGACTTCGTCAACGCCTCCGCCGCAGGTTCCGCCGGTGGCGACTTCCGTCACTGGTGCGACAACCTGCCGGACGACTGCGAGAACCCGTTCCCCTCCGGGAAGGTCAAGATGAAGGAGTCCGAGACGGTCGACAACAACGCGGAATGGCGCCGTCAGCGCACGTTCCCGGTACCGAAGGCGGTCGACCGCAGAGAGAAACTGTTCATGCAGGCGCACCTGCGCATAGGCGGCGGCAACACGGTGTCGCCCCGGTTGTACTTCCACGACGACGGTCCGGGCACGGGCTTCGTGTACGTGGGCTACATCGGCCCGCACCCGGACAACACCCAGACCTGAGCGTCAGCGCCCGGCGGCGAACCGTATGAACGCGGACCACTCCGGGGTGCCGAAGGCCAGTTGGGCACGGGCGGGCGCCTTGGAGTCACGGACGTGAACGGCGGCGGGGGTGGCGGCGATCTCCAGGCAAGCCCCGCCCTCGTTGCCGCTGTAGCTGCTCCTGAACCAGGTGAGGTCGCTCATTGTTCTCCCAGCATGTTCTTGATCAGAGCGAGGGACTCCCGCATGGTAAGCGCCTGCGCCCTGAGGCTTCCGTACCGTGCGGCCAGAATACGTACTTCCTCAGGGTCAGTTGACAAGCGTGCCGACCCCTGTACCTCGGCGTACCCCACCTGCGGTTTCCCTTTGGGCGTCAACAGGATGAACGACCCGCCCATACCCGCGTGTTCGCTGCGGTCGGTCGGCATCACCTGTAGCTCCACGTTGCGCAAGCCAGCCAAGTGCGACAGGTGATCCAACTGCTCCTTGTGAACTTCCGCCCCGCCGAGCGGCCGTCGCAGCACGGACTCGTCGATGACCGAGGTGATCATGGGCGGCGGCCACGGCGTGAGAATCTCCTGCCGCGCCAATCGTGACGTCACCCGCTGCTCGATCGTCTCCTCGCCGAGCAGTGGTTTGCGCATCTCGTACAGCGCCCGAATCCGTCGCTCGGTCTGGAACAGCCCGGGGATGTCATGGCAGCTGTAGTCGTTGATCTCGACGGCCTCCCGCTCCATCCGCGCGTAGTCCCTGAACCACGCCGGATGCCGGACCCGGGCCTTCGCCTTGGCCTTCTCGATGTCCTCGATGACCGCTTTCAACAGCCCGCCCGCGTTCAGCAGTTCGTCCGCCGCCCGCAGGAACTCCGCCTGCGGCACCCGCCTGCCCCGCTCGATCGAGGAGACGAGATCCTCGCCGTATCCGAGCCGGTCCCCCAGCTCCTTCTGAGTCAGCCCGGCCCGCTCGCGCAGCAGTTTCACCTGCTTGCCGATGGCCCGCATGAAGTCGCCACTCAGCTCACCCTCGTCGGACATCTCCGCACCCCTCACCGCACGACCGACGCCCGGTACCGCACACGCTGCGTACCGGTACGCGAACCCTCCGTACCGAAGGAATTCCTGGTCAGGGTAGAGCGGGGCGGCCACGCTGGGTGAGGTGAAGTCGCAGATCTCCACCCGGAAATTCACCCAGCTCCTCAGCGCCACGCCCCGGGGCGCCCGGCTCGCCCGGCTGCTGGCCACGCAGCAGCTCGACGAGTGGGGCTGGCCGCCCTCCAGCCCGGTCAGCGAGGACGCCGCCCTGGTCGTCGCCGAGCTGGCCGCCAACGCGGTGACACACGCCCGTGTGGGCGGCCGCTGCTTCCGGCTGTCCCTCGCGGTCGACGCCTCGGGGACGCTTCGGATCGAGGTGGCGGACCCGCGCGGCGACCGCGAGCTCCCGCCGCACACGACCGACCCCGGCCCCGCGGCCGAGTCGGGCCGGGGCCTGCTCCTGGTGACGGCACTGGCCGACGACTGGGGCACGGCCCCGTACCCGCCGTCCGGCAAGACGGTGTGGGCCTGTCTCACCTCCCGGTCAGGCTGACCAGGGCACCCGGCACACATGCGGCTCCACCTCCGCCGGACAGAGCGCCGCGGGCACCGCTTTGCGGACCGCCCGCCACACCCGTAGAGAGCACGTCAGGCGGACGCGCAGCTCCACCGCCCGCCGGTGCGCGGGGTCCGTGCCCGGGTGCTCCCGGGCCCATTGGTCGGCCAGGTAGTCGTAGTCCCCGGAAGCGGGGACCACGGTGCGCCCTGCGATCCGGGCGGCGCGGGCAGTCACGGCGTTCTCGACGACGCGGCCCGCCCACGCCAGATCCCTGGCGTCTCCGTAGAGGCCGAGGACCAGGGACCGGGTCCGGGGCATCAGCCGGCGTTCTCCTGCGGCTCCAGCCGCAGCGAAACCGAGTTGATGCAGTACCGCTGGTCGGTCGGGGTCGGGTAGCCCTCGCCCGCGAAGACGTGGCCGAGGTGCGAGCCGCAGCGGGCGCAGCGGACCTCCGTGCGGACCATGCCGTGGGAGTGGTCCTCGATCAGTTCGACCGCGTCGGAGTCCTTCGGGTCGTAGAAGGACGGCCAGCCGCAGTGCGACTCGAACTTGGTGGTCGAGGTGAACAGCTCCGCCCCGCAGGCCCGGCAGGAGTAGACGCCGGTGGTCTTGGTGTCGGTGTACTCACCGGTGAAGGCCGGCTCCGTGGCGGCCTGCCGCAGGACGGCGTACTCGGCCGGGGACAGCTCCGCGCGCCACTGCTCGTCCGGCTTCTCGACGTCGTACGCCATGAGTGCTCAGCTCCCCTACTAGCTTCTACTGCTTCTGAAGACGGTCCAGGATCAGCGGGCCGAGGTCCGTGACGTCGCCCGCGCCCATGGTGAGAACGAGATCACCGGGCCGTGCCATTCCCGCGACCGCCTCCGGCACCTCGGCGGCTTCGTGCAGCGGGGTGACGTCGGCGCCGGCCGCGCGGGCCGCCTCGATGATCAGGTCGCTGGTGACGCCGGGGATCGGGTCCTCGCGGGCCGGGTAGATGTCGAGGACGACCGAGGCGTCGGCGAGCGCGAGGGCCTGGCCCATCTCCTTGGCCAGTTCCTGGGTACGGGAGAACAGGTGCGGCTGGAAGACCACGTGGATCCGGGCCTCGCCGGCCGCCGCGCGCATCGCCTCCAGGTCGGCGGTCATCTCGGTGGGGTGGTGCGCGTAGGAGTCGATCACCTGGACGCCGGCCGCCTCGCCCTTGAGCTGGAGCCGCCGCTTGACGCCGGTGTAGGCGGCGAGCGCGGGAGCCAGGTCGGCGGCCGGGACGCCGAGGGCGGCGCCCGCGGCCAGGGCGGCCACCGCGTTGGAGGCGTAGTGGCGGCCGGGGACGGAGACCGTGAAGGTCAGCTCCGTGCCGTCCGGCAGCGCGACGGCGACCTCGCTCTTCAGGCCCTGGGGGACGACGGAGCGGATGCGGACGTCGGCGTCGGCGGCCTCGCCGTACGTCACCGTGCGGACCGTGCCGGCCAGGCGGCGGGTCAGTTCCCGCGCGCCCTCGTGGTCGGCGGAGATCACCAGCGTGCCGCCGGGCACGATCCGCCCCGCGAAGGTCTCGAAGGACTCGTAGATCTCGTCCATCGAGGCGTAGTTGGCGTGGTGGTCGAGTTCGACGTTGAGGACGATCGCGACCTCGGGGGCGTACTTGTGGAAGCTGCGGTCCGACTCGTCGGCCTCGGCGACGAAGATCTCGCCGGTGCCGTGCAGCGCGTTGGAGCCGGGCGCGTCCAGGTCGCCGCCGATGGCGTACGAGGGGTTCAGGCCCAGCTCGGCCAGGGAGACGGCCAGCATGGAGGTGGTGGTGGTCTTGCCGTGGGTGCCGGCCACCGCGAGCGGGCGGGCGCCGTCCATCAGGGCGGCCAGCGCGTCGGAGCGGTGCACGACCGGGACGCCCAGTTCGGCGGCGCGGGCCAGCTCCGGGTTGTCGGCGCGGATCGCGGAGGAGACGACGACGCAGCTCGCGTCGTCGGCGAGGTGCTCCGCCGCGTGTCCGACGTGCACCGTCGCGCCCAGCGCGCGCAGCGCCCGCGCGGTCGCGGAGTCCTTCGCGTCGCTGCCGGCCACCTTCGCCCCGCGCTGCGCGAGGATCTTGGCGATCCCCGACATTCCGGCACCGCCGATGCCGATGAAATGCGGTCGGTCCATGGCGGTGGGGAGGCCGGGTGCCATGTGTGTCTCCCTGTGCGTGCTGATCTGTGCGTGCTGACCTGTGCGTGCTGACCTGTGCGTGCTGGCCTGTGCGAGGCAGTCGGTACGTGTCTGCGGCGGTCAGCCTATGCGGTGCCCGGCGCGGTCGCCGACCCGAGTGCGGCCGTGGCTCACTCCTTGCTGTGCGAGAACAGCTTCAGCACCGGGACGCCGACCTTGTGCCGGGCCCGGGAGGCCCAGTCCCGGTGGAAGAACTCCTCCACGTAGTGCGGGTCGGTCAGCACGATCACCTCGTCCGCGCCGACCTCCTCCACCAGGCCCTTGAGCGAGTCCAGCGGGTGGTCGTCGATCAGCCGGCCCACCGCCTCGTCGCCGGAGGCGCGCAGTGCGGTGAGGGAGACCTCCAGGGCCCGCTGTCCGGTGGTCAGCGCCTCCTCGCCCTCGGGGGTCTCCCCTTCTCTGACGGCCTCGTCCAGTTCGCCGAGCGCCACGTCGTCGATGGCGCGCAGCAGGCGGTCCGCCTGGTCGCCGCGCGGCTGGAGCAGCACGTGGAAGGAGACCCTCTCGTCCCCGTGCAAGGTGGTGACGAACTCCACGTCGGCGGACGTCAGGGCCTTCTCGATCATCAAAACGCTGGTGAACACCGGGCGCCTCTTCTCCATCGGCCTGTCAGCTCCATCGGCTCTGCGGAAACCATCCTGCCCCGTGATCGCACGGGTACTGCCGGATTCAGTGTGCCCGTCGCGAGCTAAGCGGAACGGGAGATTCCAGGTATTGCCACCCGGCTTACACCCTCCGGTAGCTACCGAAGAGGAAACCTTCCTGCTCCAGCAGCGAAGCCAGCTCGAACCGGTGCGGCACCGCCAGCGACGGACCGGTGGCGATCCGCTGCGCGCCGCCCGCCGTCAGCGTCGGCGAGACGGTCAGGCACAGCTCGTCCAGCACTCCGGCCGCGACGAACTGGCCGAGCAGCCGCGGCCCGCCCTCGGTCAGCAGCCGGCGGTGACCGAGGGCGGCCAGGGCGGCCACCGCGCGTACCGGGTCCACGCCGGGGCCGTCCCCGGCGACCACCACCCGGGCGCCGGCCCGCTCGGCGGCGGCGACTCGGTCGGCGGGCGCGCCCGCCCCGGTCAGGATCAGCGTGGGGACCAGCGGCGAGGTGAACAGCGGCAGCGAGAAGTCCAGCGCGAGCGCGGCGCTGACCACCGCGACGGCCGGCACCGGCCCCTGCCCGGCGGCCCGCCGCGCCTCCTCGAGGCCCGCCCGCGCGCGTGCGGGGCGGTAGCCCTCCTGGCGTACCGTCTCGGCGCCGACGACGACCACGTCGGCGAGCGCCCGCAGGGTGCCGAAGATCCGCATGTCGGCGGCGCTGGAGATGGGCTGGGAGCGGCCGTCGTGCTGGGCGGCCCCGTCCAGCGAGGAGACCATGTTGGCCCGCAGCCACACGTCCGGTCCGCCGTCGCCGCCGAGACCGTCCGGATAGGCGTACGCGGCGGCCAGCTCCGTCAGGCTCCACTCCCGGTCGGCCCCCTCGGGCCCCCGGGGCGCTGCTGTCCGGTCGGTCTCCTCGGGAACCCCGGGCGCTGCTGTCTGGTCGATCACAGGGAACAGGCGTCGCATGCCGTGCAGTGTTCCACGGCATCTAACATGATGAACCGTGTCGTCCTCCTCCCCGGCCTCCGGCCGCGCCGCCGCCGGATCCGCGCACATAGCGGGCCCCGCGGGTACCGCCCCGCGCTCCCCCGTCTCGCTGTGCGCCCGTGCGCCGCAGGTCCCCGCCGACCGGCTGGTGGCCGAGATGGTGCCGCCGCCGCGGTTCGACTCGGTCCGCTTCGACACGTACGTACCGGACCCGAACCAGCCCAGCCAGCGCGAGGCCGTACGGGTCCTGGAGGGGTTCGCGGCCGGGCTGGGCGCGGCGCCGGCGGCCGGCGGCCGACGCGGCTTGTTCGGGTTCGGCCGCGCCAAGGCGCCGAAGACCGCCGCCGGACCCCGCGGGGTCTACCTGGACGGCGGCTACGGCGTCGGCAAGACCCACCTGCTGGCCTCCCTGTGGCACGCCACCGACGCCGAGCCGGCCCGGAAGGCGTTCGGCACCTTCGTGGAGCTGACCAACCTGGTCGGCGCCCTCGGCTTCCAGCAGACCGTGCGGACCCTGTCCGGGCATCGGCTGCTGTGCATCGACGAGTTCGAACTGGACGACCCGGGCGACACCGTCCTGGTCTCCAGTCTGCTGGCCCGGCTGGTGGAGGCGGGCGTGGCGCTGGCCGCCACCTCCAACACGCTGCCCGGCAAGCTCGGCGAGGGCCGGTTCGCGGCGGCCGACTTCCTGCGCGAGATCCAGGGCCTGTCGGCCCACTTCCGGGCGCTGCGCATCGACGGCGAGGACTACCGCCACCGGGGTCTGCCGAAGGCCCCGGCGCCCTACTCCGACGAGCAGGTCACACGGGCCGCGCGGGCCACCGAGGGCGCCTCCCTGGACGCCTTCCCGGACCTGCTGGACCACCTTGCCCGGGTGCACCCCAGCCGCTACGGCGCGCTGACCGACGGCCTCGCGGCCGTGTGCCTGACCGGGGTGCGTCCGGTGCCGGACCAGTCGACGGCGCTCAGGCTGGTGGTGCTCGCGGACCGGCTGTACGACCGGGAGGTGCCGGTGCTCGCCTCCGGGCTGCCGTTCGACCAGTTGTTCAGCGCGGACATGCTGAACGGCGGCTATCGCAAGAAGTACTTCCGGGCGATCTCCCGGCTGACCGCGCTGGCCCGCGACGCGGCACACCTGGCCGACGCCCGCTGAGGACCGCGCACCACGCCCGGCACCCCCTGGTCAAGGGGGTCTTCACGCCACCTGGCCACTCTTTTCAGGCTCTCTTCACACCCGAAACGCCGAGTTAACCCTGCAAACGACTTTGCCGGGCTAAGGTCTTTCTTGACCAGCCTTTGACCAAGTGTTGGTCAGCGTAAAGCGATTCGAGACCGACGGAGGGAGGCGCGTGTCCCGAGGTACGACGGCCGGCACCCCGGCCCACCCCGCGCACTCGCCCCGACCGCCCTCCGCCCATTCGCCCCGAGCGCTTCCTTCGCAACCGCACATACGAGCAGTGAAGCCGTGGCCAAAGCAAGGTCACCTCTGTCACCTGACCTGACCGTCCGACGCGCCCCCACCGCGCGCCAGGAGGAAAACACCCTCATGCAGCCCCTCATCGACCACGCCCGCACGTTCGGACAGCGCCCTGAGGAGTTCGCCAGGTTCGCCGCGGGCCAGTCCCCCGACGTCCTGTTCATCACCTGCTCCGACTCGCGGGTCGTACCCGCCCTGATCACGGGCGCCCGGCCCGGCCAGCTCTTCGAGCTGCGCACCGCGGGCAACGTCGTCCCGCCGTACACCGCCGAGCGTCCCACCGGCGAGGCTGCCACCATCGAGTACGCCGTACAGGTGCTCGGCGTCGACGACATCGTGGTCTGCGGCCACTCGCACTGCGGCGCCGTCGGCGCGATGGTCCGCGGCGACGACCTGACCGCCGTACCCGCCGTCCGCGACTGGCTCCGCTACGGCGCCGACCGGCCGGAGTGCGCCGACCCGGCCGACCCGGCGGTCGCCGAACCGGTGCAGAACCACGTCCTGGCCCAACTGCTGCGGCTGCGCTCCTACCCCTGTGTCGAACGGGGCCTGACGGAGGGCCGGCTGCGGCTGCACGGCTGGTACTACGAGGTGCACACCGGCACCGTGCGCGCGCACCGCGCGGACACCGACACCTTCGACGTCCTGTGAGCGGCGGCGCCATGTCCCGAATATCCCTGGCCAAGTACCCCTTCCTGCGGCAGGACTTCGCGGCCTCCCTGGTCGTCTTCCTGGTGGCCCTGCCGCTGTGCGTGGGGGTCGCCGTCGCCTCCGGCGTACCGGCCGAACTCGGCCTGATCACCGGCATCGTGGGCGGCATCGTGGCCGGCCTGCTGCCCGGCAGCAGCCTCCAGGTGTCCGGCCCCGCGGCCGGCCTGACCGTCCTGGTCTACGAGGCCGTCGACAGCTACGGGCTGCCCGCGCTCGGCGTGATCGTGCTGGCGGCCGGGCTGCTCCAGCTCGCGATGGGCGCCCTGAAGCTGGGGCGCTGGTTCCGGGCCATCTCGCTCTCGGTGGTCGAGGGCATGCTGGCCGGTATCGGACTGGTCATCATCGCCGGACAGCTGTACGCGGCGGCCGGTCTGGACGCCCCCGCCTCCGGGCTCGGCAAGATCGCCGGGCTGCCGGGGGCGGCGGCCGACGCGTTCGGCTCCACCGAGGCGCTGGTCTCGCTGGCGGTCGGCGCGGGCACCGTCGCGGTGCTGGTCGGCTGGCAGAAGCTGCCGCGGCGGGTGCGGACCGTGCCGGGCGCGCTGGCCGCGGTGGTGCTGGCCACGCTCGCCGTCCTCGCCTTCTCGCTGCCGGTCGCCACCGTCGAGGTCAACGGCCTGTTCGACTCCATCCAGCCGCCCGGCGCCGACGCCTTCGGCGAACTGGCGAGCGTCGGCATCATCGGCACGATCATCGCCTTCACCCTGATCGCCTCCGCCGAGAGCCTGTTCAGCGCCGCCGCGGTGGACCGGCTGCACGACGGTCCGCGCACCCAGTACAACAAGGAACTGATGGCGCAGGGCGCGGGCAACGCGGTCTGCGGAGTGCTCGGCGCGCTGCCGATGACCGCGGTCATCGTGCGCAGCTCGGCCAACGTCCACGCGGGCGCGCGGACCAAGGCGTCCCGGGTCCTGCACGGCGTATGGCTGCTGCTGTTCGCGGCGCTGCTGCCGGCCGCGCTGGCCTACATCCCGCTGCCCGCGCTGGCCGGCATCCTGGTGCACGCCGGCTGGAAGCTGATCCCGTTCCGGGGGATCACCGCGCTGTGGCGGGCGCACCGGGGCGAGGCGCTGATCCTGATCGTCACGGCCGGGTCGATCGTCGCCGTCAACATGTTCGAGGGCGTGCTGATCGGGCTGGCCCTGTCGGTGGTCAAGACCGCCTGGGAGGCCTCGCACCTGAAGACGGAGATCGTCGACAAGGGCGCCGGTCCGATCCAGGTGTACCTGTCGGGCAACGCCACCTTCCTGCGGCTGCCGAAGATCCTCGACAGCCTGGAGGCGCTGCCCGCGGACCGGCCCATCGAGCTGGACCTGTCCGGGCTGCACCACCTGGACCACGCCTGCCGCACCGCCCTGGAGAACTGGGCCGAGCGGCACAGCGCCACCGGCACCGATCCGGTGAAGGTGACGGAGCGGGCGCCGGAGAAGACGCCGGAGCAGACGCCGGAGAAGGCGAGCGAAAAGGTGACGGAACGGGCGGGATGACGCCCGACTGAGACGTCCGGGCACCCCACGCGCCCCCGTGGGGTGTCCGGACCCCGCACGTGCGCCGCGTGTGGTTCCCCGGTCTGACCCGTGCGCCGCGTGTGGTTCCCGGGTCTGCGGCGAGATGATAAACACAGCGGGGTCACAGTCCTGTCCGCCAGCAGGAAGGTTTCCCCCCATGTCCGTGTCCCCGCGTCCGGCACCCCGCCCGGCGTCCCGCCGTGAAGTCCTCGCCCGCTCCGGTGCCCTGGGAGCGGGCATCGTGTTCACCGGCGCCCTGACCGAACTCTTCGCCGGCACCGCCACCGCCCGGCCCCTGGGGCACACCGGGTACGGCTCGCTCGTCCCCGACCCCGACGGGCTGCTGGACCTGCCCGCCGGCTTCCGCTACCGGGTGCTGTCCCGGGAGGGCGACCCGCTGCGCTCCGGCGAGGGCCCGGTCCCCTCCAATCACGACGGCATGTCCGCCTTCCCGGCCGGCCGCGGCCGCGGCGCCGTCCATCTGGTCCGCAACCACGAGAACCGCGCCGACGGCCGGGTCCCGGTCCCCACCGTCGAGGGCCTGACCTACGACCCGGCCGGCAAGGGCGGCTGTACCGCGCTGACCCTGGACTCCCGCAACCGGGTGCTGTCCGAACGGGTCGCCATCGCCGGTACGGCGGTCAACTGCGCGGGCGGGCCCACCCCCTGGCACACCTGGCTGACCTGCGAGGAGACCGAGGACCGGGCCGGCACCAACGGGTACGCCAAGGACCACGGCTTCATCTTCGAGGTCGACCCGGCCGACCCGCACCGCACCGGCGCGGTCCCGCTGACCGCGATGGGCCGCTTCCAGCACGAGGCGATCGCCGTCGATCCGCGTCGGGGCGTGGTCTACGAGACCGAGGACGCCTTCGAGAAGCCGTTCGGCCTCTTCTACCGCTTCCTGCCCGACAAGCCGCTCGGCGGCACCGGCTCGCTGCGCGCGGGCGGCCGGCTCCAGGCGATGCGGGTGCCCGGCGTCCCCGACCTGTCCACGATCCAGCAGACCGGCGCCGCCTTCGACGGCATCGAGTGGGCCGACGTCCCCGACCCGCTGGCCGCCGAAACCCCCGTCCGCTTCCAGGACTTCGGCCCCGGCGGCATCACCCACGCGCAGAAACTGGAGGGCTGCTACTGGGGCGGGCGCAGCGTGTACTTCGTGTCGTCCTTCGCCCGCAGCGCGGACGGCTCGGCGGCCGACCACTACGGCCAGATCTGGCGCTACGACCCCGAGCGGCGCCGGCTCACCCTGGTGATCGTCTTCGGCCCGGACACCGACGTGCGGCTGCCCGGCGAGTCGCCGGACAACATCTGCCTGGCGCCCAGCGGCGGCCTGATGGTCTGCGAGGACGGCAACGGCGCCCAGCACGTCTTCGGGGTGACCCGGAAGGGCGAGGTGTACCCGATGGCCCGCGGCCGACAAAACATCGGCACGGCCGACGACCCCGAGTGGGGCGAGTTCGCGGGCGTCACCTTCTCCCCCGACGGGGACACCATGTACGTCAACTGCTACACCCCGGGGACGACGTTCGCGGTGACGGGCCCCTGGCAGGGGTGACGGCGGCAGCACTCGGGGTACCCGGGCCCGTATGACGGAGAACGCGCAGGTCAGCGGCTCGTACTGGCTCGACACGGCACCGGGTGCGCCCCACCCCGCCCTCACCGAGGACCTGGAGGTCGACGTCGCCGTGATCGGCGGCGGCGTCGCGGGGCTGAGCACGGCGTACGAGCTGGCGCGGGCCGGGCGGAGCGTGGCGGTGCTGGAGGCCGGGCGGATCGCCGCGAGCGTCACCGGCCGCACCACCGCCAAGCTCACCGCCCAGCACACCCTGGTCTACGACAAGCTGCGCCGCACCCGGGGCCCCGAGGGCGCCCGGTGGTACGCCCGTTCGCAGACCGAGGCGATCGCACGCGCCGCCGCGCTGGTGGACGAACTCGGCATCGACTGCGACTGGGAGCCCAGGAGCGCGTACACCTACGTCCGCGACGCGGGCCGGGTGGCGGAGCTGCGGGCCGAGGCGGCGGCGGCGAAGGAGGCGGGGCTGCCGGCCGAGTTCGTGACGGAGACCGGGCTGCCGTTCCCGGTGGCGGGGGCGGTGCGGGTCTCCGGGGGCGCCCAGTTCCACCCGCGCAAGTACCTGCTGGCCCTCGCCGCCGACCTGGTGGCGCGCGGCGGCCGGATCTTCGAGAACACCGTCGTGCACGGCCTGGACGAGGGCGCGCCCTGCCGGGTGTCGACAGGGACCGGCGCGACGGTGCGGGCCCGGGACGTGGTCGTGGCCACCCATTACCCGATCTTCGACCGGGCGCTGCTGTTCACCCGGCTCTCCCCGCGCCGCGAACTGGTCGTGGCCGGTCCGGTGGACGCCGGCCAGGACATCGACGGCATGTACATCACACCGGACGAGGGCACCCGCTCGGTGCGCACCGCCCCACTCGGCGAACCGGGAAAGCGGCTGCTGATCGCCACCGGGGAGCACTTCACCCCCGGCACCGGCGACACCCGGGAGCGCTTCGAGCGCCTGTCCGACTGGGCCCGCGACCACTTCCCCGGCGTCGAGCTGACCTACTCCTGGGCCACCCAGGACATCGACCCCACCGACACCGTGCCGATGGTGGGCCCGCTGCACCCGGGCGCCCACCACACCTACGTCGCCACCGGCTTCGGCGGCTGGGGGCTGAGCGGCGGCATGATGGCGGGCCTGCTGCTCACCGCGCAGCTCACCGGCGCGGGCAGCGAGTGGAGCGAGCTGTACGACCCGCGCCGGCTGCGCACCCAGGTACGGGAGGCGCCGCAGTTGCTGAAGACGCAGGCCGAGGTGGCGAAGCACTTCGTCGGCGACCGGCTCAAGCCGGCCCCGCCGGTGGACACCGTGCCGCCCGGCGAGGGCGCGGTGGTCCGCACGGCGGGCGGCGACCGGGTCGCCGTCTACCGCGACGAGGCCGGCGTGCTGCACGGCGTCTCCCCGCGCTGCACCCACCTGGGCTGTCTGGTCGGCTTCAACGCGGCCGAACGCGCCTGGGAGTGCCCCTGCCACGGCTCCCGCTTCGACACCGACGGCAAGGTCATCGAGGGCCCGGCGACCAAGCCGCTGGAGCGGCGGGAGATCTGAGCGTCCGGCCGGGCGGGTGACCGCGCGGCCGGGTCACCAACCAACACAATATAACCAGACAAAACCACCCATACATTCGTACGATGATCACTCTCGTACGACGTACGGCCCTGGCTGCCCTCCTCGGCGCCGCCCTGACCGCCTGCGGCACCGCCGAGGCCCCGCAGCGCCCGGCCGCCTCCGCCGCTCCCTCCGCGAAGCCGTCCGTGCCGACCCTCGCGCCCGGCCCCGCCGGCCTCACCCCGGTCTTCGAGCACGGCCCGCGCACCGCCGGGCGGACCGTGGCGCTCACCTTCGACGCCGACATGACCGCCGACCAGGGGCCCCGGGCGGCGGCGGGCGAACGCTTCGACAACCCGTCGCTGATCTCGGCGCTGCGGGAGCTGAAGGTGCCGGCGACGGTGTTCATGACCGGCCGGTGGGCCGAGGAGTACCCCGACCAGGCCCGCGCCCTCGGCCGCGACCGGCTCTTCGAGGTCGCCAACCACTCCTACAGCCACTACGCCTTCACCGAGGACTGCTATGACCTGCCGACCGTGGACCGGGAGCGGATGCGGGCGGACGTGGAGCGCGCCTACGCGGCGTTCCGCACGGCGGGAGTGAAAGACCCGATGCCGTACTTCCGTTTCCCCGGCGGCTGCCATGATCCGGCCGCCCTGAAGGAGCTGGCGGCGGCCGGTGTGACCGCCGTGCAGTGGGACGTGGTGAGCGGCGACGCCTTCGCGACGGACACGGACGCGGTGGCCCGGCAGGTGCTGGACGGGGTCCGGCCGGGCTCGGTGGTGGTCCTGCACTGCACCCGCAGCGCCGCCCCGGTCACCGAGGCGGCGGTCCGGGCGGTCGTCCCGGAACTGCGGCGGCAGGGCTACCGCTTCGTGAAGGTGTCGGAACTGATCGGGAGCGCGAGCGGCCGGACCTGACGGCGGGCGCGGCGGACGGCCCGCCCGGGCCGGGCGCGGGCTTGGCAGACTGGGCTCATGACCACTGAGCCCACCCCGGTGACCGACAGCCCCTTCCGCGCCGAACCCGGCGGCCGCGACCTCGCCCCGCAGTTCGTGCTGCCGCTGGTGGTGCGGATCGAGCGGGCGGCGCCGCCGGCCCGTACCGACGCGCTGGAGACCGCCGCCCGGGCGGTGCTGGTGCTGCTCGCCGACGAGCGGTCGACGGGCCAGGGGGAATGGGCCGAGGCGGTGCGGGACTGGCAGGACGCCCGGATCCGCAAGGTGGTGCGGCGGGCGCGCGGCGCCGAGTGGCGGCGGGCCGAGGCGCTGGACGGCATCACGGTGACCGGGAAAACGGCCGAGGTACGGGTCTTCCCGCCGGTCCCGCTGGACGGCTGGCCCAAGGAACTGGCCAGGCTCCAGGTCTCCGGCACCGACCTGGACGACCCCGAGCCGCCCGCCGGCGCCGACCGGTCCGGACCGGTGCTGTGGATGAGTCCCGAGGTCGGCATGTCGGCCGGCAAGGCGATGGCGCAGGCCGGGCACGGCGCCCAGCTCGCCTGGTGGGAGCTGACCGGCGAGCAGCGCGCCGCCTGGCGCGCCGCGGGCTTCCCGCTCGCGGTGCGCACCGCCGACCCGGCCGACTGGGCCCGCCTGACCGGCAGCGGGCTGCCGGTGGTCCGGGACGCCGGGTTCACGGAGATCGCGCCGGGCTCGTGCACGGTGGTGGCGGATCACCCCGCGCTGCGGTGACGCCGCTGCCGGAACCTCAAATCTTCCTCTGAACGCGACCGGCCGACGGTTCGGCACCACCCCCGGCGGCGATATCACCGGCAGGTGCGAAGGAGAGGGGGTGCAGGCCATGTATCGACTGGGAACCGGTATCGGATGGCGCCCGGAGATCGCGGACGCCGTCGAGGCGATGCCCGGCATCGACTGGGTCGAGGTCGTGGCCGAGAACGTCTGTCCCGGTCATCTCCCCGAGTCCCTGCTGCGGCTGCGCGAGCGCGGGGTCACGGTCGTGCCGCACGGCGTCTCCCTCGGTCTCGGCGACGCCGAGCGGCCCGACCCGGCCCGGCTGGCGGCGCTGGCCGCGCGGGCCGAGGCGCTCGGGTCGCCGCTGGTCACCGAGCACATCGCGTTCGTCCGGGCGGGCGGCCCGCTGACCGCCACGCCGCGCCTGGAGGCGGGGCACCTGCTGCCGGTGCCCCGCACCCGCGACGCCCTCGCCGTGCTGTGCGAAAACGTCCGCGTCGCCCAGGACGCGCTGCCCGTGCCGCTCGCCGTGGAGAACATCGCCGCGCTGTTCTCCTGGCCGGAAGAGGAAATGACGGAGGGTCAGTTCCTGTACGAGCTGGCCGACCGGACCGGCGTACGGCTGCTGATCGACGTGGCCAACCTGCACACCAACCACGTCAACCGGGGCGAGGACCCGGCCGCGGCGCTCGCCGAACTCCCGCTGGAGGCCCTCGCCTACGTCCATGTCGCGGGCGGCTTCGAACGCGACGGCGTCTGGCACGACAGCCACGCCCACCCCGTCACCCAGCCGGTGCTGGACGTGTTGAGCGACCTCGCGGCCCGCGTCGCGCCGCCGGGCGTGCTGCTGGAGCGGGACGAGGACTTCCCCGCGCCGGCCGAGCTGGCGGGGGAACTGGCCGCGATCCGGGCGGCGGTGGAGAGGGGGCGGGGGCCGGCACGTACCGAGGTCGCGCGAGGCAGGCGTGCGGTAGCGGCTGCCGGCGCGGCCACCCGGCGGCGGCTCGCGCTCGCCCAGACCGACCTGCTGTCGGCGCTGGTCGCCGGGGCGCCGGCGCCCGAGGGGTTCGACCGGCCCCGGCTGGAGGTGCAGGCGCGGGCGCTGGCCGGGAAGCGGGCCGACGTGGTGGCGAAGGTCGCGCCCGAACTGCCGCGGATCCTGGGCGCGGCGTACCGGCCGGCCTTCCTCGGGTACGCCCGGGGCCGGCCGATGACGGGCGGCTACCGGCGCGACGCCCTGGACTTCGCCGCGCACCTGGTGCGCACCGGGTCGCCGCAGGACGCCCGGGTGCGGCGGGAGGTACGGGAATGGTGGCGGGAGCGGTCCGGACCGGTGCCCCGCTCACGACGCCCGACGGTGCGACTGGCGCGAGCCACGCGACGGATGATGCTGGGGCGCTGAACCGACCCGAACGGAACGTCACATACCGGCAACACTGGGTCCGGATGCTGAACAGGGCGTGGCGAAGGGCCTGCCTTTGGCATAGAAAAACGGCATGTTCTGGGTCCTTCTTCTGCTGTCGGCCTGGGCCGTCGCCGGTACGGCGTGCACCCGGCTGTGTCTGGCCGCCGCGCGCGCCGCGAACGGCACCGCGGACTTCGGCCGCGGACGGGAACTCGACCTCTACGAGGCCGCGTTCCTGTCCGGCGGCCCCGCGCGGGTCGCCGACCTGACGATGGTGTCCATGGCCCGGCAGCGCCGGCTGCTGCTCGCGCACACCGGCTGGGCGACCGTCGTCGACCCGCGCGGGCAGGACGAGATGGAGCGGTCCGTGATCGGGGCGATAGGACCCGGCGGCCAGTCCCGCATCGCCCCGGTACGGGTGTCGGCCGCCTCGACGGAGGCGGTACGGGGGCTGGCCGACCGGCTGGTCAGCGCGGGTCTGGCGGTGCCGGACGGGGTACGCACGGTGGCCGCCGCCGTACGGCAGGTGCGGCTCGCCGCGCTGGGGGTGTGCGCGCTGGGGGTGGCGGCGCTGGCGCTGCCCGCCGCCGACGACGTGCCGCGCTATCTGATCGCCCTGTGGTTCGCGCTGCCGCTCGCCCTGGCGCTGAGCTGCCTGGCCATAGCCCGCATCGAGGTCCACCCCTACTCGGCATGGGCGTCACCGGCGGGGCAGCGGCTGCTCGGCGCGTTCGCCCGGCGGGCGGGCCGGCCCGGGGACGCGCCCGCCGACCTGTCCTCCGTCGCCGTCCGGGGCGTCCGGGCCCTCGGCGACGCGGACTTGCGTGCGGCCTTCGCACACCGCGAGGAGTACGGCGGCCTCCGGGACTGACCCGCCGGGGGCGCGCGGCAGCACTCGGCGCCGACACCCGCCGGGGTGCTTGCCTTCCCGAGCCACCGAACGAAACATCCCTTTTGTTGCACATCGTGCAGCGACACCGTGCAGCGAAGGGATACGCGATGAGAGCCGCCGCCGTCTACTCGGCCGCCGGGTCCTTGTTCCTGGCCGTCCTCACCGCCGCCCCGGCCGGCGGCTCGCCCGAGCCGCCGGCC